>NZ_JAFRNB010000118.1 GCF_017430385.1 Treponema sp. | reverse complement strand
ACATCTGTTACAATTGCGACTGCAGGAACAATCGGGATTAGCGGGATGAATTTTGTTGCTGCAGGTATGATGACCAAATCATACTTTTGGATTTTGCAGAACGTGTTGAACCCGACGATATGCCACCAAAACGGTGTGTTGTATTTTTCAGGCAGATATACGGGAACAAAATTAAAATTATTGTCATGGGTGAAAATGTATCGGTCTTCTTCTTCGCCGAAGAATTCGAATTCAACGTTTTCATCATTCTTCAAGTACTTTGCGAGCGACAACAGGTAAAGCCCTGCCTCCGAGTTTCCGTGGTTGCACCCGAAAGTATCTATACCAACTTTCATAATTTCAAAATTATAGTAAATTTTTTCTAACTATGCTATACTTACCTATATGAGTGAAGTCGAGTGTAATAATGAATATTTGAATCGTTCCAACTTCTCGGAGCTTGGAATCGAAGAGAAATATTCGACTGTTCTTGCTTCTCATGGGATAACAGCTCCAACGAATGTGCAGAAACGCATAATCCCTGAGATTCTGGCGAAATCATCTGTTCTGTTTGAAAGCGAGACTGGGACGGGGAAAACGTTCGCCTACCTTCTGCCGCTTGTGCAGAGCATCTCAAGCGGCGGGAACGAAAAGAAAGAAATCAAGCTGATTGTCCTTTCTCCCACGGTTGAGCTTGCGTCACAGATAAAATCTCAGGTAAAAATAATAACCGAGGAAAACTCCGCCCTGCTTGTGGGGGGCGCACCCATAAAGCGGCAGATTGAGCTTTTAAAGGAAAAGCCTTCTGTTGTTATCGGTGGGCCTGCCCGACTTTTGGAACTGTTCCATCTCAAAAAGCTCAAAATTGATTCTGCTGCAGCTGTGGTTCTGGATGAGGTTGACCGGCTCATTTCGCCTGAGTTGCGCGACGAGACGCTGGAATTTTTGTCTTCGCTCAACAAATCGGTTCAGCTTATAGCCGCCAGCGCAACAATCTCAAAGGCGACAGAAAAAGCTTTGGCTTCCCTGCACTTCTCCCAGTCGCCCAAGACGATTTTTCTTCCGCCTGAGGACGTGCTCAGAAAGCGAATCACGCATATAGCCATTTTCTCGGAGACACGGGACAAAATCGAGACGCTCCGAAAACTGCTTGTGGCCGAAAAGGGCGAGAAGGTTCTCGTGTTCACATCAAAAATCGATCAGGTTGCGAACATCGTCTCAAAATTGAAGTACCGCAACATTGAGTGCGAGGGAATCCATGCAAAAGCCGACAAAGTTTCAAGAAAGCAGATTATAGACAAATTCCGCGGCGGAAAAATGAAAATCCTTGTGACGAGCGATTTGTCTTCACGGGGACTTGATTTTTCCGATGTGACGCATGTTGTGCAGATGGACGTTCCAAGCAACGACGATTTTTTTGTCCATCGCGCCGGAAGGACTGCCCGTGCCGGAAAGACTGGGTGCAACGTGGTTATCGGCGACGAATACGAGATGCGGAAATTTTCAGCCCTCGAAAAGCGTCTTGGCATTGTGGTGTACCCAAAAATGCTCTATAAGGGAAAACTTGTTTCGCCCTCGGAGCTTTCTTCAAACGAAATTGAAGCAAATGAAGAAAACTGATATAATTTTGGTTTCATAACGTACGACGGAGAAAATTTGTGTTTCTAAAATACCTTGATATTTATGGCTTCAAATCTTTTGCAGATAAGACTCATGTTGAATTTGCAGATGGAATAACGGCTTTGCTCGGTCCAAACGGCTGTGGGAAGAGCAATGTCGTTGATGCCATAAAATGGGTTCTTGCGGAAAACAAGGCGAAGAATCTTCGTGCCGACACGATGGAATCTGTTATTTTCAACGGAACCGACAGCCGACCGCCGCTCAACATTGCAGAAGTCACGCTCACAATCTCAAACGAGAACAAGTTGCTTCCCATGGACGAGCCTGAAATTGCCCTGAAGAGACGGCTCTACCGCTCCGGCGAAAGCGAGTATTACATCAATAATAGGCAGGTTGGCCCCACGGAAATCAGAAGGCTTTTCATGGATACGGGTGTCGGAAAATCGGCGTATTCTGTCATGGAACAGGGCAAAATCGACCAGATTCTTTCGAGCAAGCCGGAGGACAGGCGTTATCTCTTCGAGGAGGCGGCTGGAATTTCCAGAAGCAAGGCGGAATGTGCCGAGGCGGAGCGCGAACTTGAGCGGGCGCGGCAAAATCTTGAGACGATTCAGGCTGCCCTTTCTGAGAGCAAGCGGAATTATGAGACGCTCAAGGTTCAGAGCGAGAAGACAATAAAATATCGAAAAATAAAAGAAGATATTTTCAATACGGAACTTGACATCCAGCTTTTGAAGCTGCGAGACTTTGTGCAGAATCAGGCGCGGCAGACGCAGGCCAAGCAGGAGATTTCCGAGAAGCGCAATGCGATTCAGGCGGAAATTGACGGCATATTGAGCACGCTCACGGAGAACAACGACAAAATCAAGGAATTTCAGGCGCAGATGGGCGAACTGCAGCAGGAACTCATCAAGATTCAGGCGGAAAAGAACGGCAAGAGCGAGATGGCGAAGAGTCTCAATCTTGAGGCGAACAGAGTCCGCGAGAAAATCGGGCAGCTTGAAGTGCACAAGCGGGCAATCGAAGAGCGCATAGAGTCGCTT
>NZ_JAFRNB010000117.1 GCF_017430385.1 Treponema sp. | reverse complement strand
CAGAAATTATCACTCAAAATCAAAATCAGAATGAAATTCAAGATGAAACTCAGGTCAATGCTCAGGAAGAAAAGCAGCTTCTTTATCCCAATGAAAAAATCTCGAACTATCCGCTGTATTTCTTCCATATAATTGGAAAACTTTTGTCGCTCACGATTTTCGGTGTTGGAACTGTCCTGCTTTCCATCATTTGTTTTCCGATTGGCAAACTTATCTTCCGTAAAAAAATAAGTTTCCGCTATCACATGAGGCATTTTGTCTATGTGCTTTTTCAGTTCTTTATCGGATTCATGTGGATTGTAGGTGTCATTAAAATCAAAGTGAATAAAAAAGGCTATCTCAATAAGCTCCGCTCAGCAATCGTTGTTGCGAATCATCCGGCGTATCTTGATTCTCCGGTAATGATTGCCCAGCTTTCACACACTTCCATAATCGCAAAGGCTTCTCTTTCCAAAAAAAACATAATGCATGCGGTCATAAACGAGCTTTACATGCCGAATTCCCTTCCTTATGAAGAAATGCTTGCCCGCGCAAAGGAAGATTTGGCTTACGGGAACACAATCATGCTTTTCCCGGAGGGCACAAGAAGCACGCCTTATGGCCAGAATCATTACAAAAAGGGTGCCGCAAGGATTTCTCTCGCAACCGGCTGCCCGATAATTCCTGTTTACATTGGCGGAACTTCAAAGAAAGGTCTGGGAAAGGGCGATAAGGTTCTTCAGTTTGCTCCAAAAAGCAGATATATTTTTGACCTTCAGGTAAAGGAGCCTGTTTATCCGGAAGAATTCAAAGGTCTGCCGGAAGCAATTGCTGCAAAGCGAATGATCAGGAAAATCAGTGAAGTCCTGTCGGATGAATCGAACGAAAGTTTTCGCTATTGAAATCTGTTAGAATTATATTATAATAGGAGTAATATTAGATTTGACCGGGAGCTTTGTTGGTTTCAGGTCCACTCTATTTTCGGAGAAGTTAAATTTTAGGAGATTCTGATGGACGAACTTAAACAACAGATTAAAGAATGCATTATTTCTTCTCTAGAACTTGAAGACATTACCCCTGAAAATATCGTTGATGACGAGCCGCTTTTTGGAACAGGGCTTGGTCTTGATTCTATCGATGCCCTGGAACTTGGCGTTGCCCTCAAAAAGAAATTCGGCGTAAAATTTGGCTCAGATGATCAGAATGCACGAGAACATTTTGCATCTGTAAATGCTCTTGCTGACTACATTTCTGCGGAGAAGGCTAAATAATGACAAAAGAAGCCATTTTTTCAAAGCTTAAAGAAATCTTGATTAACGATTTTGACATTGAAGAAGATCTCATTACGCTTGAAGCTTCAATCAGCGAAGATCTTGATTTGGATTCGATTGATTCCGTTGAGCTTATCGTAAAAGTCCGCCCGTATCTCAAGGACAAGATTGAGCCAGAGGAATTCAAATCGGTCAAAACAGTTCAGGATGTCGTGGATTTGCTCGAACCGCTTTCAATCTAAGTGAAAATTTTCTCAAAAATTCTTTTTGCAGTTCTCTCAGTTCTTTATCCGCTCGTGGTCTTTGCCTGTCTGGTGATTTTCCGGGTGCCGGTAAAGATTTTTTCGCTTTTCGTCGTGTTCATTGCTCTTGTCTACATGCTTTTGGCGACGGGCGGTTCTTCTCCGCTTACAGAGTCTGGCGGGGGCAACGAGTCTCGGCAGTCGCGGCATTTTCCTGACCGGCTCAAGAAGAATCTTCGGCTTGTTGTCAGCTCTTCGATTCTTTTTACGGCGGGGCTTATTTGCTTTTTGACAGGCCAGCTGATTTTCATCAAGCTTTACCCGCTTTTCATGAATCTTATTTTTCTTTTTACATTTGCCTCCACGCTTTTTAGTCCGCCGAATATCTGCTTCCGCTTTGCCTGTCTGAGTGACAAAAAAATTCATGGTTCGATGAATGAACGGCGAATCGAAAAATATTGTTACAAAGTCACGCTCATCTGGTGCGGATTTTTTATATTGAATGGAGCCGCTGCAGTATACACTGTTTTTTGTAAAAATGATAAAATATGGTCTGTTTATAACGGCGGAATTTCGTATGTTCTGATGGGGTTCTTATTTGCCGTTGAATTTATTGTCAGAAAGGTGGTGAATTTCAAAATGCCAAAAATCGTAAAATTCTCAAATTTCAATTCAAAATCATATCAGAATGACAGAATAATCTGTTTCGACAGGCGATGGAGCGAAAAAAAATATTTTGTATGGCAGGATTTTTTGAAGAATTCTGCGAAAATGCGCCGTTTTATCAAGGCTCATGATTCCTGCCAGAAATGGATTCTCAATTGCGAGGATTCCTTTGCATTTCTTTGCTCGTTCGTTGCTTTGTTTCAGTGCAAAAAAACTCCGCTGATTAGCGTGAACATCAGTCCTAACTATATAGAAGAAATCCGCTCAAAAGATTCAAGCATCCGCTTCCTGACAGACAAAAAAGAAGTCGAGGGCGTAAAAATCGAAAATGCTGATTTTATTCCTGAGATTCTTGATTGTGCGGAAGGGGAGCCAGCTCTTACAGAATCCGAAATTAATGAAACTCCGTTGATTGACCCTAAAGATTCAAAAATCGTTATGTTCACATCAGGCTCAACCGGTCATCCAAAAGAAGTTGTTCATACGCTTGCCGAATTTGAGGCTGACATGGAGTATATTGCTGGCCGCTGGTTTGATGAATTCAACAGCCGGAAATTCGTGTACACTGTAAGTCATCATCATATTTACGGTCTTTTGTACATGATTCTTCTTCCGTTCTTTGTGGGAGTTCCTTTCCGTCGCCAGAGGATTGAATTTCCAGGAGAATTTGAGGACTTGGACGATGAATCATACTCGATTATCACAGTTCCGGCATTCCTTAAGCGTACAAATGCAGAGCGCGAGGGTAAAAAACTTAATTTAAAAAATCCATGGATTTTTACTTCGGGCGGTGCCGTTTCTGTGGAACTTGCAAAAGAAACCGAGGAAATTTTCGGAGTATGCCCATGGGAAGGCTACGGGTCAACTGAAACCGGCGGAATCGCTTACCGTAAGCAGTCGGAAAGTGGACTAATCTGGGAGCCAATAAAAACTGCAAAAATCTGGGCAGACAAAGATGATGGCTGTCTTACAATCATTTCGCCGTATATCACTGATCCTGCAGGCTTTAAAACAGGAGATATGGTTGAAATTTACGATGACGGAAGATTTTTGCTTAAAGGCCGCATTGATTCAATCGTCAAAATCGAGGAGAAGCGAATCAGCGTGACCGAAGTTGAGAACAGGCTTTTGCAGACAGGGCTTGTCCTTGATTGTGCTGTCGTTCCAATGTCGGACAGAAGGCAATATCTTGCGGCTGCAATCGTACTTAATTCAGAGGGAAAAAAGAAATTTTCAGCTACTGAGAAATATTTGATTAACAGGCATTTTCATGATCATCTTCTGCAGTATTTTGAGAATGTCGTAATTCCAAAAAAATGGCGTTTCCTTGATAAAATTCCATGCGATATTCAGGGCAAAAAGCATAAAGCTGAAATACAGGCACTTTTTTCTGCAGAAAAAGCCTCTGATGGAGAATAAATTGATTCATTCTATTCCACCGGAAGAAGTTTTAATCCAGAATGAAAGCGAACTTGTTCTCAAAGTAAAAATTGTGTCGGCGAGCGATTATTTTGACGGCCATTTCCCGAACTTTAAGCTTTTGTCGGCTGTCGCACAGATTGATTTGCTTGCTCATTACGCGGCAAAATATTTCGAGCTGCCTCTTTCAACGCCAAAAATCAAGCGGTTTAAGTTCGCGGACAAAATCCTGCCCGACACGAGCGTAATTTTTAAAATCAATTTTGATTCTGCAAGCGGCAAAGTGACTTTCGATATTTCTGATTCCGAAAAAGGAACTTCATATTCCAGCGGAACTTACATGGTGGAGCTAGCATGACAAATTTTAATCCCTGCATATTGATTCCTGTTTACCGGCACGGAAAGGCTTGCGTTCAGGTCGTTGATTCAATTCTCCAGTACAAGATTCCGATTATTCTCGTTGATGACGGAAATGCCGAGGAGACGAAGGCTTTTCTTCGCCAGATAAAAGATTCTCATCCCGAAGTTGAGCTTGTCACGCTGCCGAAAAATTCAGGGAAGGGCGGAGCTTTCAAAGCGGGAACAATTTTTGCCAAAAACGCGGGCTACACGCATATTCTCCAGATTGATGCGGACGGCCAGCACGACAGCACGAAAATTCCGTTCTTCGTTGAAAAATCAAAGGCAAATCCGCTCAAAATGATTTGCGGTTATCCAGAATATGACGAATCGGCTCCGGGGCATCGAAAAAATGCACATGCCTTTGCAAATACTTGGTGCGCGATTATCACATGGAGCAACAAAATCACGGATGCTCTGTGCGGATTCAGGATTTATCCGATTGAGCCAGTTTACAAATTCGTGCAGAAAAAGATTTTTGACAAGAGGATGGGCTTTGATGTCGAAATCATAATAAAATTGATTTGGTCTGGCGTTGATGTTGAATTTTATCCGGTCAAAGTTACTTATCCTAGCGACGGAATTTCAAATTTCCATGCTTTCCGCGACAATGTTCGCATTTCGTGGGTGTTCACGAAACTCTGCCTCAAAATGATTGTTCTTTCGCCGTATCTTTTGTGCCGGAAGATTGCTTTCCTTGCCCGCAAAAACGGAGACTAGAATGAGCGAAAAAAACGGCTCTGAGCAGTGGTTCGAGGTAAAGCAGAATCATAATCTTGGTTTCAAGCTGATGTTTTTCAGCCTGAAAGTGTTTCCGCCGGCGGTTGTCCGGGTTCTTGCGTACATAATCGGATTTTTTTACTGGATTTTTTCGGCAAAAATTCGCGGATTCTCAAAAAAATATCTTTTAAAGGCCGGAAAATCTTCCACTCTCAAGCATATCTGCTCTTTCGCGCTCAATTTAGTCGAAAATGTTCAGACCTGGGCGGGAAATTTCTCTTTCAGCGACATTGAAAAGCAGGACGATGATGTTTCGGACTTGCTCGAAAACATAAATTCGGGGAAGGGAAGCCTCGTCATAATCTCGCATCTTGGAAATCCGCAGATGATGAAAGGCCTTGCCTGCCTTTGCGAAGGATGGACGAGCCGAAAAATCAGCATAACCACAATTTCAGACGAGAATATTTATTCAGGATTCAATGTGCTTTTGAAGGAGCTTAACCCGGATTCTTCATTTAATCATGTTGATTCTGACAATATCGGCCCGGAGACGATAATTTTCTTGCAGGAACGAATTGAGGCCGGTGATGTCGTCGTGATTGCCGGAGACCGGGTGAGCGCGCACAGCCAGAGAAACATTGAGATTCCTTTTTTTGGCGAGAAAGCGAAATTCCCGTACGGCGTTTTTTTGCTTGCGGCTCTTTTAAATGCCCCGACTTATTTTATGAACGGCCTCAGAAAGAAAGATTTTTGTATCAATCCAAAATATAGTTTGTTTATAAAGAAGAATCCGCTTGATTTTGATTGTGGAAGGAAAGAGCGTGAGGAGCGTATAAAGCAGACCGCTGAGAACTATGCGCGCAATCTTGAAGAATTGTGCAAGCTTCATCCGTATCAATGGTACAATTTCTTTGACTTTTGGGCTTAATTCGCTTTCTATTTTTTCCGAAAATCTAAGAGAGAAAATTTTTTGGAGATTCTAATGAAAATTTTTCGTTCTTTTTTGATTTTTTTTACACTTGCGATTTTTCCTCTTTTTTCTGAGAATAACAAACTTCATATTCCTGATTCTTCCGTAATCCGCAAGGATGTCGCTGAAAAATGGTTTGAGCAGCCGCTTTCGACAATCCGCGAGAACAGGACGGAAATCCATTCGAATGCAATCGGGCAGATTTTTCAGGTTCGGCTTGAAGAAACTCCCGAAGTCTTTTCTATTATAGTGTCGCCTGAGACAACAATTTCAGTTGATTATTACACTCAGGACGGAATTCAGAAAAAGACCGTGAACGAATATCCGCCTGATGCCGCTGGTTCGTGGATTTTGATGCGTGATTCAATCAGCGGAAAACCTCTTAAAATCCGCTACTATTTTGCGGCTGACAGTGATGTTTTTGTTCAGTTCAGGCCAAGCGGCACAAAAACTCTGGCAGATTACATTATTCAGGGCTGCTATGCGGCTCGTGGAGTTCCGGTCGGAGTTCCATTTGATTATTTTTACACTGCATCTTTTGCTTCCGTGCTTTCTTTGACTGAAAAAACTCTTCCGTGGAATTATGCGGACATTCATTCCGAGCAGTATCACGGAAATCTTGTAATGGTCGGTGAAATCCGAAAAAATCTTCCTAGAATCAAGTCTGTTCAGAACGGCGGATATAACGAGTACGGAAAGCCTGTTTATGTTTTTGGAAAAGATTCCGGCAAAGCCCGCGATGTCGATTCCGATGATGTCAAAAATGATGTGCTTACGATGAACCACACTGGCTTCCTCAAATGGATTGTTGACGGACTTATCAAGCCTCTCAACGGCGGAATGTCTTTTGTGGAGCCTCTTTTGCGGCCAACGGCACAGCTTAGTCCGCTCGGAGTTTCCGGCATCAAGTCAAACACTGAGAATCTTTTCTATTCTTTGGACTGGACACGAAATCTTGCGGCTGCAAAACTGTCCGTTCAGTCTCGCAGAAATTATCTTTATGAAAATTCCGGGGTCGATGTAAAAATTGAGCCTTTCAGCTCGGAAGTTTCTTCCCGCGGAATTACGGCTGTTGCGGGTTACATCAAAAACACAGGCTATGAAATCAAATATCTCAAGCCTCTTTTGTATGTGCTTGGCGTGAGCGAGCCGACATATTTTTATCTGGCGGCCGTGCGAAGAAGTGTAAAACCTGGAGACGGTTCCCCGGAATTCCAGATTTTTGATTCTTCTGCGGCAATTTTCCCATATTTTGACAAAAACGGTCAGTTCGGCTGCACTGTCTTTGAGAACGGTCAGGAAATGACTCTCACGCAGTTCATGAAAAAATATCCTGATTGCTTCGTTCATCTTACGAGGGTGCTTTCATCAGACCGCTTTTCTCCTTTATAATGTTGCGTTTTATGAAAAAACTTATTTCGATTACATTGAGTTTTCTGATTTCCGGCATTATTTTTGCTGAAAATCAGAATCTTTCGGCACAGATGAAATCCAGCTACGAATCTGGGTTTTATCCGGGTGTCGTTCGTTATGCGGAGCAAATTCTTCGCAGCGAAAAAGATTCTATTCTTGCTTTCAGGGCTGCCGTTTACGAGGGAGAGAGCCTTTTCAAGATGGGCCGAACAAAAGATGCCCGCTCTGTCCTCGAAAAATACAAGATGGAAGCCGACAATCTTAATCCAGAAACAATTCAGCTTAATTCAGCACGCTTTTACTGGCTCGGAAGATGTTTTTTTGAGCAGAAAGATTTTTCAAAGGCCCAGAGCAGTTTTTTCAGTTCGGCTTCGGTTTTTCAGGAATTCAAGAAAATCAGTCCGAAAATGGCACAGAATTCTTCTGATTATTATTCATTCGCGCTCCTTTATGGCGGAAAATCCTATTTTGAGCAGGCTGATTACAAGAACGCGATTCCTCTTTTTGAATATGTGATTTCAAACGGCACGAAATTTGCTTCCGATGATTACAAAGATTGCGCACTCTCACTTGCACTAAGCTACAATTTCATTGGCGATGCAAAAAATGCGAAAAAATGCGTGAACCTTGTTTCTTCTCTCGAAAAAGCCAGTTTTGATTCAGAGACGAAAAAATCACTTTTGATTCAGAAAGGCGAGGCTTACAAAAAACTTGGCCAGAATAAAGAGGCGGACGAGGCTTTTAAGCTTGCAGGTGACGGTTCGAGGGCGGCAGAAACTTCGACTTTGCTTGCGATAAATGCTTTCAACGAAAAGAATTATAAATCTTCTTCCGCTTATTTTGACGAGGCTGCTTCTTCGGCAAATCTTGAGCAGCGGAAAATTGCGGCGGTCTATCGTGCAGAAATCGCCTATATCACGGCTTCGGACAAAAATTCCGGGGCAAACGGCGCGCTCGACATCCTTTTGGGCTGTTTGAAATCCGAGAAAATCACCAAGCCAGAAGATTCTCTTGACGAGACCGTGATTCTTTCAATTGCCCGTTACAACGCTTATCTTAAAAATTGGAAAGAATGTGAAAATTATGCCACAAAATGCCAGAAATCCGAAAATCCTGAGATTCAGAGAAATTCGGTTTATTGGATTGCTCTTTCAAAATATGAATGCGGTGAAATTTCAAAGGCGGTGTCGGTAATCGAAACTTATAAAAAAAAGCATAAGCTTGAGGATAAATCGATTCTGAATCTTTATGCGAAAGCCCTTGCAAAACAGGGAAAATACCACGAGGCGGACACAATTTTCTATTCTCTTGGTGAAAAAAATCAGCTTGATAATGACGGACGGCTTGATTATTCGCGCACGCTTTTGATTGCGGGGCACTATATTTCAACGAAGGAGCAGGCTTCAAAGGCGACTGGCGACGAAGCATTGTATCTTTCGGCTCTGGCTTCATTCAATCAGCGACGATGGAAAGAGGCAGAAAATTCTTTTGCGAAGGTTCTCAATTCAAAAACGCTCGGAAAAGATTATGTTGCTTACGCTCAGTTTTATTCCGGCTACGCTCAGTATCAGTCCGGGGATTACGAAAAATCTGTGGCCGGGCTGAACCGCTTTATCAGTGAGAATCCTCTTCATGCGTTTGTCTGGTCGGCTTACATGACTGTCGCACGGGCTTCCGCTTTCCTCAAAAATGACTCGCAGGCAGTTCCGGCGGCAAAAAAAGCAATTTCAACGGCAAAAAATGACAGCGAAAAACAAGAGGCAATTCTTCTTACGGCAGGAATTCTTTCTGATTCAAGAAGATTTGACGAGGCACTTTCGCTCCTTTCACCTTACATTTTGCAGCGAACCGAATTCGGCTATGAATGTAAGTACAAAAGTGCGGAAATTTTCGTCCTTCAGGGAAAAATGGCCGAGGCTGACAAATATTTTGCGGAGCTTGCTTCTTCAAATGACAAAAAAGCGGCCCTGATCGCCGAGGAATCATCGTACAGAAGGGCAGAAATCGCTTATTCAGAAAAAAATTATGTGAAATCCGCGGGCTTGTTCGAGGAATATATCAAGAAATTTGCTGGCGGACGGTTTAATTTTGCGGCAATTTATTTTGCTGCTGACAGCCTTGCGAAAACAGGCGACGAAATCCGTGCAATCATGCGATACGAGGAAATCACTGACTCGACGGCAGAAACTTCATATCGCTACGGTACGGAAAAAAATCTTGTTGAATTGTATGAAAAAACAGGCGATTATGCGGCTGCCCTTTCGATGGCTAACAAAATGATTGCGACTTACGGCTCTCAGGCTGTGAATGACGGAATGGACAAAAAAGCCAAAGAATTGCAGAAACTTGCTTCGGGCAAAGTTGTTTCTAATGATGAAAAGATAAAAACTGCGGAAAAACGATTGGCACAGAACAAAAAGGAGCCTTCAAAAAGCGAGGGCAACATGAGTGACGCCCTCTTCCTTGCTGGTGCATACCGAAACCGTGGTGAAAACAAAAAATCCGCAGAAATGTATCTTGATGCGGCAAAATATTCGCGGCAGGCAGGAAATGACGAGAATGCCGCAAGAGCTTTTTATGGCGCGGTAGAATCTTTTGATGCGGCTGGGCTTTATGCTGATTCAAAAGCAACTTTCACCGAGCTTAAAAAACTTTATCCGGAGAGCAAATATACAAAAGACGGCGAGAAAATCGCGGGGGGATTATGAAAAAATTCTTTTTGAGCACGATATTTCTTTTTTTAGGAATCACGATTTTTGCGCAGGCTGCAAAAAAATCCGAAGAATCCGAAGTCGAGGAGGAAATTGAGCTTCCTGATGTCACGACTGTCGTAAACGGCAAGACATTTACTGTCGGAAAAGATTCTGTGCCTGATTACACGAAGATTTTGCCAGAGAATTCCAGCCCAGAAGTTCAGCTTCCTTTGATGGAAAATGACGGCAGCGAAAAAACTACGCCGGCTGTTAAAAATGGAGCCGAACAGAAATCAAAGGATATTTATGCTGAGGGCGAGCTTGGAGCTGGCTATCCGTTCTATTTTAAAGGTGATTTTTCAGTCTACCGGGCTTCGGGCAATTCTCCTTTTGAGATTGATTTTAATCATGAGAGCGCGGAAGGATTTGCCGGCAAAAAATCAAACGAAGGCTATTTTGCGCGCACTACTGCCGTTCGTGGTAAACAGTCGCTTTTCACAAATTACGGAAAACATCGGGCTGAGGCTTCATACAAAATGAGCGATGACGGCTTGCAGCTCAAATCCAACGCATATTCCGACATGGTTAAGCACACGATTTTTGCTGATGCAGGCTCTGACTGGAATCTTTCAAACGGAATTTTGATTTCCTATGGCGTGGATGGAGCTTGGTTTAACCGATATGGCGAAATAATGAAGAACAGCGTGACTTCCGACAATTTCATGGACACAACAAAAATTGTTGATGTAAATCCGTATCTTGGTTTTGGCTGGACTGGCAAAGGCTTCAAGGCAATGCTGACATCTTATTACGGATTCCAGGGAAATCTTGAAAAGAGCGGAAATCTTTTTGAAATCGAAAATTCTTCAAATCAGAATTCTAGCCATCGCGGTCAGTTCAAGCTCGGACTTTCATGGGCAAACGATTTTCTAACGCTTGGAGCAGACGGCTCTCTCATAATCGGAACGGCAACAGGCGAAAAGGACATTCTTCCTGCTTTCACAGGAATCCTTGATTTTAAGACTGAATCTTTCACTGAAGGAAGATTTGTCACTTTGTCTGCTCGCGGCGGCCTTGATTCATATCAGGAAAAAATCCGAAATCTTGAGAACAAATATCGTTTTGCCGTGGCTCCGGCAATTCCAACCGAAACAACGGACTGGTTCTCGACAGTTGATGTGAGCGTGCCGATTCTTTCTGCATTTGAGGCTAAGGCTGGCTTTGAATTCAGGAAAACTGCTTTTGAAAACGGCTTGTGGGAAGCTGAGTACAATTCCGAAGTTCCAAAATCAGGCTTGTACATAATCAGCGCAAAGGAACGCACTGAATACGACACGAATTTCGGCTTCTTCGCTGATTTTGCTCCTGTAAAGGCTGGCGTTGAATGGAAATCTTATTGGAAAGATGTTCCTGCTCTTTCGGACGAGCATAAAATCAAGGCGAGCGTGGAATATCAGAGCCTCGATGCAAAATGGAATGTCGGAACGGCGGGAGCTGTCGCACTTGGCAAGGAGGCCGACAAATGCCCGGATCTTTCCGTGTGGGCTGGCGTTCGGCTCGCTGCGGCTCTGAGCCTTGCTTTTGAAGTCAATGATGTAATAAAATTGTGCAATGCTTCAAGCAGGGATTACGCACATTCTGGATATATCACAACTTCCGGCAATGCGGTTCTGCTTGCGAAATTTCAATTCTAGGATAATGAGGGGAAAATATGTTTAATTTGTTGAAATCTGGCGGACTCTTAATGATTCCGATTCTTATCTGCGGTATTTTTGCGACTTACATCATTATCGAGCGACTTGTTTATTTTGCTTCCGTACAAAAGCGTGACAAGGAGCTTCGCAAAAATCTTGAGGAAGTTCTTGCAAGCAACGATTTTTCTGCTGCCGAAACTTTCTGTACTCAGGCAGGCACACCTCTTGCTCATGTCGCAAGAAAAGCAATCGGTTGCCGAAAGCTCACCGAGGACGACATGCGCGAAATCGTTCAGTGCGAGATTGATGCAGTGGCTCCGCAGTTCGACCACTGGCTCACACTTCTCAGCACAATTGCAAACATTTCAACGCTTCTCGGACTTTTCGGAACTGTAACAGGCAATATTAAGGCGTTCGGCGTTCTTGGCTCAGGCGGCACAATGGGAAATCCTGCCGTTCTCGCAAGTTCAATTTCCGAAGCATTGATGACAACAGCGGCAGGTCTTTTTGTGGCAATTCCGTCACTCATTTTCAGCAACGCACTTTCCCGCAAAGCCGATAAATGCGTTTCCGAAATGGAAGGAACTGTAACAAAATTGATTTTGAGGCTCACAGGCAGGGTAATGTAAAAAAGGGGCGGCCATGAAAGTTTCAAACCGAAAAAAGCGTGGTACGGCCGTTGACCTCACGCCGATGATTGATGTTGTATTTCAGCTGATTCTCTTCTTCCTTGTTTCGACCACTTTCGCGATTCTTCCTGCAATCAATGTAAATTTGCCCGAAAGCGAAACAGCTCAGGGCGCGGACATAGCCGGAATCACAATCACCATGCAGTCAAACGGCAAAATGTGGTTCAATGACGAGCAGGTTTCAGTCAGCACACTTGGCAAAAAGCTCGCCTCATTCGACACAGAGGGCAAAAAAAAGGAAGAATATCCTGTCACCCTCGAAGCCGACGAAAATGTAACGAACGGCTCAATCGTAAAAGTCTTTGATGTTCTGCGCACCGAAGGCTTTGTAAGTGTAAACCTCAGGACAACGGATAAATGAGAGAAGTCGAGCAGAAGCCGGCGGTCGCAGGTGCAGTCGGAACGATTCTTGTATGGATTTTAATTTTTCTCTTCTTTTATATTGGTGCGATTCTTTTTGCGCCTAAACCGTTCAAGACAATAAAAATCCGTCTCGACACACCGCAGAAAGTTGAAAATGGAAAATTGAAAACTGAAAATTCTTCAACGGAAAATTCCTCGCAAAAAACAGAATCGTCGAAAGCAGAAGAAAGTATAAGCAGGGGAGACGGTGCGAGCACAGCTCTCACCGAGACTCGCTCAAATCCTGTCTCACAGGATTTGCCGGCTTCGCCGTCGCTCCCTACATCTAAAGAATCGGCTACCTCCTCTGCGGTGGACACCCCCGCAACGCCCCCGAAAGCAAAAGCGGCTGAGTCAAAGCCAAAGAGTGAGCCTAAGAAAACTGAATCAAAGGCTAAGTCAGAACCGAAAAAGGCCGAGACAAAGAAAACTGAGACTAAAAAGGCTGAACCTAAGAAGTCGGAGCCTTCAAAAACTACTTCAAAACCAACAAAACAGGCTCCTTCAAAAACTGTCGAAAAACCAAAGATGGTTGAGCAGCAGCTTCAAAAAAGCATGGACGAGCTTTTGGCAGAACAACAGGCTCCAAAAAAAGCCGCCAAAAAGGAATTCGACTGGTCGCAGTTTGATAGCATGGAAGGAAATTCTTCTTCATCGAACTCGAATGCGGTCGCCAAAAACACTGCTTCTGCCACGAGCAAGCAAAGTGCCTTCTCTGGAAGTGCGGCATCATCTTCTTCTGCAAATTCGACGGCAGCAAGTTCTGCTTCGAGCAGCGCAAAATCTGCTTCAGGACAAAAAGCAAGTTCCGCAACGACTTCTGCACTGGCCGGGGCTGTTTCTGCTCACAAATATTCTTCTTCTTCGGGCGGAGTCTCATCGTCTGTCACTGCAAACACAGGCTCTTCTTCCGACGGAAAAGTTTCGCTCCAGATGTCCGACGGCACTCCGCGAATCCTTCTGGAACCGGCAGAGCCAAAAATCATCCTTTCAAAAGAAGCCGCTGCATTGATTGACAGCACAAAACGCCTTTCTGTCTCGTTCACAGTAACGGCCGCCGGAAATGTTCCTGTAACAAGCGTAAAAATTTCCCCGGATATTTTGCCGTCGCTTGTTTCAATGGAAATTCGCGAGCAAATCTCAAGATGGCGTTTCGCATCCGCTTCAAGTGACGGTCTCGCTCGTTTTGACTACACCATCCAGAAAAATTAGCCGCATGGATGCCGAAAAATTAGATAGAATTTTATAAAATCTTAATGTATAATTGAATATATGCTTCCTGACATAAAAGCCGTAGGTTTCGACATAGACGGCACTCTTTATCCATCATTTTCTCTCTATATCCGGATTATTCCATATATTGTCAGGCATTTCCGTTTTTATTTGCATTACAACCATGTCCGAAGGATTATGCACAGAACGGCTCCACTTCCGGATTTTTATGAGTATCAGGGGCGGCTCATGGCCGAGGAACTTGGCTGCTCATCTCTGCGTGCTCGTGCAATGATTAAGCTCATTGCTTATGACGGTCTTAGGCCATATTTTGCGAAAATCAAGCCTTTCAAACATGTTCACGAAACTTTCAAGACTCTTCATGAAAAAGGCTACAAAATCGTCCTTCTCTCTGACTTTCCGCCGAGCCAAAAAGGTGATATTTGGGGGCTTATTCCTTATTGCGATATGATTCTTGGTTCCGAAGAAATCGGGGCTTTAAAACCTTCAAAATATCCGTTTGGAATCATGGCGAATGCCCTTGAACTCGAACCTTCTCAAATTCTCTATGTCGGTAACAGCGTAAAATTCGATGTCCGGGGCGCAAAAAATGCCGGCATGAAAAGTGCGATAATTGCCTCTCCTCTCAAAAGAATTTTAAGCAAAAAAATCAAAGAAGCTGATATTTCCTTCTCTAACTATCGTCAATTCCTCAATATTGTGTTATAATAAGACGGCTTAACTATAAAAGTTTGGTGGGGATAAAAAGTGGAAGCTCTCTCAGTATTATTGTCTATTTTGGCGGCAGTTGCGGTTTCTTTTGTCATGAAAAAATTGGGTGGCGGAAATCCGACAAACGACAACATCCGTGTATTTGTTGAAAATAAAAAGAAAGAAATCGAGAAAATGTTCGAGGAGCGTGGTCAGCGCATGAACGCTCTTTCCGCAAGCCTTGAAACCCAGCAGGCTCAGGCTGTCGCAGCCGTAAATCGCCTTGAAGGTCAAATCGAAGAATTCAAAAAAGCCAGCTCAGAATTTGATAAGCAGTTTGATGCCGTAGATAATATCGGGCAAAAAATCGATGCTTATGGAAAAGTCCTCAACGAATTGATGGAAATGACTGAGAATGTCGAGGAAAATCTTCTCCGCCTCAAAAAAGAATCTTCCATTATCGACAAACTCAATTCACGGCTCAACGCGCAGGAAAAAGCTGTCGAGCGGCTTGATGCCGAAATTCCAAAAATCAGCGCAAATTTCGAAAAATACAACAACGAAAGTCTCAAACTCATCGGTACAAAACTTCTTGATCAGTACAAAGAGCAGGCAAAATCCCTCGAAGATGCTACAAGTGCGGCCGAAGCAAAGGCAAGCGAGCTTCTTAAGAACATAGAAAACGACATCCGAGAGGCATATCAGCAGGCAGTCAACCGCGCCAAAACTCTCGAAGATATGGCATTTGACCAGCTTGCAGAGTCTGCTGAGTCACGAAAAAATTCTGTCATTAAAATCATGGATGACCAGACCCGCCAGCTCGCAAATCAAATTGATTCTCAGGTTTTGGCCTCGCAGAAAGCCGGTGATGCAAGAATCGCCGAAGTTGAGCAGGAACTTAGGCAAAGACTTGCTGCAGTCACTGAAAATATCGGAAATGATGTTTCTCAGTTTAATCAGGACGCAACTCAGAAAATCAACGCAATCAAAGCGAATGTTGAGAACGAAGTTGCGAACTTTACGCAGAACGCAAATCAGAAAATCAGCACAGTCACGGCTGATGTTGAGTCTTCTGTTTCAAATCTTGCTCAGAGCACAACTGATAAAGTCAACGAAATCAAGACAAATGTCGAGAACAGCATTTCAGGTCTGTCTCAGGCAACCAGCGAAAAAGTCACTGCAATCAGGGAAACTGTCGAGAACGAAATCAATACTCTGGATTCTTCTGTCAAAGAAAAATCAAAGGCTCTCAATCAGCAGTTTGCTCAGGGCAATGCAGAAATCCGCCAGATGCTTCACGATGCGCTCAGTGCGGCAAAGGGCACGGCAAAGGAACTTGCTGCCGAATCAAGCAAAAACAGCAAGTCTCTTGAAGTTCTTCGGGAACGGTTCACCAAACTTGTCCAGCCTCTTCAAGAAAAATACGAAAATATTTACCAGAAAGCGATTGCAGACGCGGATGAAAAAGAAAAGGCCGCTTATGCTCACTGGCAGGAAATTTCTGACAATCATCTTACCGAATTCAAAACTCGTGTTGAAGAAAAAATCAACGGAATGCAGACAGAGGTTGTCGATCGGGTCAACAATTTTACTAACGGAATCTCAGAAAAGCAGACCGAAGTTGAGTCAAAAGTTTCTGGGCTTGTCGAGAGTGTTGAAACCCGCTTCTCAAATCTTTCTAACGGAATCGAAAGCAAATTCGAAGAGTTGCAAACCGATGTCATCACTAAATTTACGGGGCTTTCGGACGGAGTTGGCGTTAAGGTCACTGATTTGCAAAAAGACATGCTTTCAAAAATCACCAATTTGCAGGCTGAGGTCGATACAAAAGTCCTTGATTTGCACAATTCGGTTGAGACGAGCGTAAATGATATTCAGCGCGAAGTTAATGGAAGAGTTTCGAGCTTGCAGGGTGATGTTGATACAAGGGTTACAAATCTTACGCAGGGTGTCGAAACAAAAGTCAATGAGTTGCAGCAGGATGTTGTTACAAAAATCAGCAATTTGCAGGGTGAAGTTGATCAGAAGGTCAATGATATCGAGCAGTCTGTTCAGGGCAAAATCGCAGAACTCAACGGCACTATTGACGGCAAGGTAAATTCTGTTGTTCAGGCTGTCGAAGAGCGTGTCAGCGGACTTGATTATGATGTTGACGGCAAGGTAAACGAAATTGTCAGCGGTATCAACGAAAAAGTTGATTCTTTGCAGGGGCTTGTTGATTCAAAAGTTGACGGAATGGAAAGCCGTGTAAACGAAAAGGTATTCTCTCTTGAAAGTGCGGTTGATACAAAAATCAACGAGCTGGAACAGAAGGTTTCTGATAAGGTCGCTGATTTGGATGATATTGTTGAATATAAAGTCAGCGGAATCGAAGACACTGTAACTCAGAAGGTTGATGGCTTGCAGACAATGGTTGATTCAAAAGTCTCTGGCCTTGACAGCGGCGTTGTTCAGAAAGTCAACGATTTGCAGAATATGGTCGATTCAAAAGTTGCCGGCCTCGAAGACGGAGTTACACAGAAAGTCAACAGCTTGCAGAACATGGTTGAATCAAAGGTCGGCGGAATGGAATCCGGGGTCACTCAGAAAGTCTCGGATTTGCAGGATATGGTCGATTCAAGAGTTTCTGGCCTCGAAGATGGAGTTACGCAAAAAGTCAACAGCTTGCAGAATATGGTCAACTCTACGGTCACGCAGCTTGAGAATGGAGTTACCCAGCAGGTTTCAGATTTGCAGGAGAAGGTTGATTCAAGAGTTGCCGGCCTTGAAGACGGAGTTACGCAGAAAGTCAACGACTTGCAGAACATGGTTGAATCAAAGGTCGGCGGAATGGAATCCGGGGTTACACAGAAAGTCTTGGATTTGCAGGATATGGTCGAAACAAAAGTTGCCGGCCTCGAAGACGCAGTTGTCCAGAAGGTAAATGATTTGCAGACATTGGTTGATTCTAAAGTCGGTGTCATGGAGTCTGGAGTTACTCAGACCGTTTCAGATTTGCAGACATTGGTTGATTCAAAGGTCTCTGGCCTTGAAAACGGAGTTACGCAGAAAGTCAACGATTTGCAGTCAATGGTTGATTCTAAAGTTTCTGGCCTTGAAAACGGTGTCACTCAGAAAGTCACTGATTTGCAGACGATGGTTGATTCAAAAGTCACAGGTCTTGAAGAGGGCGTTACTCAGCAGGTTACTGATTTGCAGTCAAAGGTTGATACAAAAGTCTCTGTTCTTGATCAGGATGTTGCCCAGAAAGTCAACGATTTGCAGAATATGGTCGATTCAAAAGTTTCTGCTCTTGAAGGCGGAGTTACGCAGAAGGTCGGTGATTTGCAGAACATGGTTAATTCCACAGTCACAGGCCTTGAAGAAGGCGTTACCCAGCAGGTCAATGGTTTGCAGAACATGGTCGAGACGAAAGTTGCCGGCCTTGACGGTTCTGTTGCTGAAAAACTCCAGATTTTGCAGAATCTTGTCAACGGAAAATCTACCAGCCTTGAAGACGGTGTAGTCGCGAAAATCACAGATTTGCAGCAGCGTGTTGAAAATTCGGTTTCAAGCCTTGAAGGTCAGGTAAATGACCGCGTTGTTAATTTGCAGAATTTTGTTGAGGGGCGTGTAGGCGGCCTTGAAACTGGCGTAAAAGCAAAAGTAGATGAATTGCAGGGAATCGTTCAGCAGAAAGTAGGTGGTTTGCACAATCTCGTTGAATCAAAAGTTACGGTCATCGTTGACGGCGTTGCCAAAAAAGTTGCCGCCCTCGATGAAGAAGTCAACTCAAATGTTTCAAGACTCGACCAGGGCGTTGGCGAAAAAATGCAGCAGCTCCTTGATGCCGTCAACGGCAAGGTTTCTGAAATCCAGCAGGATGTCGTTGAGCGGGTTACAGGCTTGCAGAATGCGGTTGATACAAAAGTTTCTACAATGCAGGAAAGCGTTCAGCAGATTGTCGGTGATTTGGAAGAGCAGGTTGATACAAAAGTCACGACATTGCAAGAGAATGTTTCAGAAAAAGTTACCACCTTGCAGAATGATGTTGTCGAGAAAGTCACGAGCTTGCAGGATAATGTCATTGAAAGGGTATCAAACCTTCACAGCGAGGTTATCGGCAAGGTTGAAACTCTCGAAAATGAGGTTGAAACCAGAGTTTCTGCCCTTGAAGACAGCGTTGATACCCGCGTAAATGGTGCGAACGAAAAGGTAGAGGAAACTCTCAGCGAAGTTAAGCGAAATCTTGCGGAATCTACCGAAGGTGCTTCTGAGGCAGCTGCTACAATCACACAGACTGTTACGGCTGCTACGGATCAGCTCAATAATTTCAAATTGCAGTCTGACCAGCAGATTAAGGCAATCAACGAAATGCTCAAAGATATGCTCGAAAATATCGCGGCATCTTATGATACTAAAAAATCAGAGCTTTTCATTGCTGTTGACCGCCAGCTCGACGCATACCAAAAGGAAATGCAGTATCGCTTTGACAAGCTCGAAAAGACAAGTGCGGATGTTGATGGCCTTGAGCAAGAACTTAAGCAGGAACTTCTCAAAACTCAGGAAAGGGTTCTTACTGAATTCAATAAATTTACCGAAGAGCAGGCTGTCCGTCACAATCAGTTCCAGGATGCAATCAAGCAGGATTCTGAAATTACAGAGAAGCGACTCGTTGAGCTTGAAAGTTCACTCAAAGTTCTTGAGGAATCAGCGAGCACAAATGTCAGCCAGGCACTTGATGCGTTTGAAAAGAAATACGGTGAAGATTTGCGCCGTCGAAGCGAAGAGATTGATTCCAACATCGATTCTTGGCGGGAAAATTTCGATTCAAAAATGTCGATTTTGCAGTCAGATGAAGAAGAAAAACGCCGTCAAATCGAAGTCAAATATGCTGAAGATTTGCGCGCCCACACATCTGCATTGCAGGAAAAGACACGCGAAACTTTGGAACGATACGACACTCTTATAAAAAAGACCAATGAAGATTTGCAGACTCAGATTATCGAAGTTGAGCAGAAAATGCACGATTTCCGCGAGAAAAACCGTGCTGATTTGGATGCGGCAACAACCAATTCTGATTCGTACATCAAGGGCACACTCAAAACTTATGGCGAGCGTTTGAAGGAGCTTTTGGACAAATCAATTGATTCAAGTGCGGCAAAAATCACTGACCTTGAAATCGAGTTGCTCAACAAAAATGAGGCCAACAAGGCCAATATCGATGCAATGGTCGGCGAGTTTAGGGCATGGAGCACTCAGCTCAACAATCAGTTTGAGAATTCAAAGGCTTTGTACAGCTCAAAATTCGAGAATATCAATAAGAGTGCGGAGCAGGCACTTGCCGAGCTTAAATCAAAAATCGGCGGTGATTTTGAGGAATTCAAACGCTCTGCAAATTCTGAACAGGAAGAAATTTCTGCAAGCATTACCCAGCTCAAGGACATGGTTCAGGCTTCTGTTTCAAAATTCAAGGATGAATCCGAGAAAATTGTTGCGGAGCAAAAGAACGCATACAATAAGATTCTTAACGAGACTCAGGAGCGAATCAACACGCAGAATGCCGATTCAATCAATGCTGTCCGTGAAATTCAGAATCAGATTGCTCAGATGAAAGACCAGCTGGCAGAGCAGCAGGGCGCGACAATCATGCAGATGAACAACAATGCCGATGCTTTGCAGAGTCGTTTCAGCGCGATTGACAGTCAGGTAAAGACTTTTGAGGCACGAATGCAGATTTATCAAAAGGCTGATGAGTTGCAGGCCAGCCTTGAAAAGCAAATCGAAGGAATCAAGCGGGAACTTTCCCGAATTGAGAATTATCAGGCTGTCGTCAATGATTTGGAAGCTCAGTTCTCGAACATTCAGAAAATCAATGGCGAAATTGACCAGAAACTTGCGCGCTTCTCGGCTGAAAAAGGCCAGATTGATTCAATCGAGCGCGATTTCAACCGTTTGGTCTCTCTCAGTGATAACATGGATCAGAAAATCAGTGAATTGCAAACGACAAATTCTGATTTGCAGTCATTGCAGCTTACGGTCCGTGGATTCCACGAGTCACTTGATAAAATCTCTGACCGATGCAGTAACCTTGATAAAAAACAGGCCATTCTTGAGCAGATTTCTGGCGAAGTCGATAAAACTTTTGATAATCTCAAAGATGTCGAAGGCCGTCTCGACAAAATCCAGAGTCAGGCAGATAGTCTTCCGTCAACGATTACCGGAATTCAGTCAAGAATCGATGAAATTACTGAAAATTCAGGAAGAATCAACGATGCGATTGAGCAGATTACTTCTTTGCAGAAACTTCTTGAAGAGACAGAAAAACGCACCGAGCAGGTTCAGAAGGCAAAAGAAGGAATTGTTGAGACAGAAGCTCGCTTGAACAGAATGTCTCAGGAAATCACCGAGAAGTTTGATTTGCTTGAAAAAATGACCCGAAATGAAGTCGAGTCTAGCGGAACGGTTGGCATCGGAAACAGCCGCTTGACACCAAAAGACAAGGATCAAATTATTCAGCTCAAACGAATGGGTTGGACCGTAGAAGAAATCGCAAAACGATTGAAGCGAAGTATCGGTGAGATTGAAATGGTAATAGAAATGGGGTTGTAACCAAATTACATCCATGTAATTTTGGTTACATACGAGAAACTTCTATTCACCTAAAGGCAAACAGAAGTTTCTCTGGCTTTGTTGCCGCATCCGTGCGGCAGGCATTTTACTTTCCGTTTTTAGCTCCCCTTAAAAAGGGAGATTCCCCAAATAAATTATTTAACTTTCAACTTTCCGTTTTCAGTTTTCCGCTTCCAAAAGGCATACTGACCAGACTTCTACGGCTCGGCCTTGGCCTATGTCGCCTAGTTTTTCGCCGGTTTTTGCTTTTACGAAGATTTGTTCTTTTGAGACTTCGAGGATTTTTGCGATGGATTCACGCACTTGGTCTCGGAAGGGAAGAAATTTTGGTTTTTCAAGGGCGATTACGCAATCCAAGTTTCCGAGAACCCAGCCTGCGTTTCTTACATCATCCCAACATTTTTTGAGCAGCATGGCTGAGTCGGCATCTTTCCATTTTGGATCTGATGGCGGAAAATATGAGCCGATGTCTCCCAAGCCTGCAGCACCTAAAAGTGCATCCGTGATTGCATGAAGAAGCACATCGCCGTCTGAATGGCCATCCTCTCCCTTTTCAAAAGGAAGAACAACACCACCAAGAATCAGCTTGCGCCCTTCGGTGAGAACATGCTTGTCATAGCCTAATCCGACTCGAATCATAGCATTTTAAGGTCTTCGGGATATGTGATTTTCTTGTTTTCTGGATCACCCAAGACGACTTTTACGCGGGAAAAATTTTTGCGTTTTGAGATATATTCATCCCAAATTTCGGTGTCATCTGTGTAAGTTTTCTTGTTTTCCTCGGCAAGTCTGTGAGCTTCAAGAATCGGCTCAAACTGGAAAACTTGTGGTGTCTGGACTGCGGTGAGGCTTGAGCGGACAAGATGCTTAACGATGAAGCCGTTTTCATCAATCTTTTTTTGAGTTTCTGTTGGCTGTAAGCCTGGAACTGCCGCACCAAATTCGAGAGCTGCACGGTATGTAAGCTCAACTGTTTCTGATTTGAGGAAAGGCCTTGCTCCGTCATGAATGAAGACCAATGAGCAGTCAGGATTTTTTTCGCTGATTGCTTCAAGAGCATCGTGTACTGATTCCTGGCGAGATTTGCCACCAGGAATAAAGATGAAATCAGCCTTGTAATTTTTGACAAAATCATCGGCAAACAAAGATTCTTTTGATTTTTGTTCGTTTGCCTTTAATTCTTCTGGATTGTCGGAACGAGGATAAGTAACAACGATTGTGCTGAATTTGAGCGTGGACAAAAATGCTTTTGCCGCACAAGAAAGCACCGTGCCACCGTCCATGGCAAGATATTCCTTTTTGATTTTTGAGCCAGTTTTGTCAAAACCAATTCGGGCAGAACTGCCCGCCGCCACAAGAATCAGCGCAAGTTCATCGTTATTCGTCATCGTCATCATCCATGTCATCGCCAGAATCAGCTTCATCTGAATCATCATCGTCATCAGAATCATCTGATTCATCTGTATCATCAGTTTCGTCCGAATCTGACTCGTTCATTTCATCGCCAAATTCGTCGTCATCGTCATCGTCATCGATAATAGGTGATTTTTTTGCAACCATTGCCCCAAGAGGCTCAAGTTTTGCATGAAGCATTGCTTCGATTTCTTTTGAAGGCTTTCCGAGGGCGAATGCAATTTCGTCTTCAAGGAGTTTTTTGGCATTGTCGTAAAGTTTTCGTTCCAAAATTGGAAGTTCCTTGACCTTGGAACGGTGATACAGACATCGGACAATGCTAACGATGTCAAAAATGCTGCCTTTTTTAAGCAAATCAAGATTCTGCTGATAGCGCAACTTCCAGTCAGAAGTTACAGGCTCCATTTCCTGTCCAAGAATTTCAAGTGCTTTTTCGGCATCTTCTGCGCCTACGATTGGACGAATACCAATCATTGCTGCATTTGCCACTGGAATCATGACAATCATGTCGGAAACTTCGAGATAAATTTTGTAGTATTTTACGGTTTTATCACCGACTTTCTTTTCGAAAATATCTTTGATTTGTCCGACACCCTGACTTGGGTAAACAACGCGCTGGTCTACAGCGAATTCAATGTTTTCTTCACTCATATTTTACTATTATATCACAAAAACGCGTAATAGTGAATAGAAAATATTTGCTGGAAAAAATTTGAGTGATTGTCTGAAGAAAAATTAAATTAGATTTTCTGGAACTGCATCGGCCATGAGCTGGCAGGCTTTGTCGCTCGGATGAAGATGGTCGCCTGAATCACAGCCAGGTGCAAAAGCTTTGGGATTTTGCGGGTCACAAACGGCTTTGTCAAAATCTACGCAGCCGTCAAAAGCTTTTGAAGTTCTGAGCCATTCGTTAAATTCTTTTCGGACAAGTTCACGGTCTTCGGTGTAAGTTCGCCAGCCATAAATAGGGAGCAAGGTTGCGCTCCACACCTTTAGACCCATTTTCTTTGCAGGCTCGATGTATAATTTTTTTACCCCGTCGATTAAATCCTGCACGCTCGGCATGTCGCTCCACGGTCGGAATTTATTTACTTCGACTCCAACCGGGTGAATTATGTCGTTGATTCCGTGGTGGATTATGATTGCGCTTGCTCCGGCGGCATTTGTTTCGATTGGAAAGCGGGTTGCGCCTTTTAAACCATAAGCCTGATATGTGATGCAGTCGTACTGTCGAAGAATTCGGGTTCCGCAAACAGCACGGCGGATGATTGAAACATTGCCTCTACCGTTTTTGAAAGCCTTTTCAGCAAGAAGATTCGGCCAGTCCAGACAGGTGATTGAGTCTCCGTAACAGATTAGCGCGTGATTTTTTTCTTCGGTGAGGATGTCGATTGTGTTCAAAAAATAGAAGATATTTGTCGCCATTGAAAGGTCGTCTGGTAAGTCTTTTGACTCGGCATAGTCTCCATAAGCAAAATAGCCTTTTTCAAGACCTGTAAGAAGGGCTGTTCCTGCGTTCATTTGTGTAAAATCTGCAAAATACATGCTGACTTCAATTGTGTCGCCCGCACTTACATCAAAAGGAAGCTCGTCACTTTCAATTTCTTGGCCAACTGGGATTGTGAAGCTTTTTGACGAATCTTTTGTGATGGCAAGCGGCTTGTATTCAGTTTCGCCACTTTTTGCACAGAAGGCTTTGGTGACTTTTACATCTTCGGTGCCAGTGAGATTTGAAAATCGGAAACGGAGTTTTGAGCCGTTGAAGCACATTTTAACCGGGTATCGCAAGGTGAGGTCTTTTGAATATGTGATTTCAGTTCGCTTTGTGATTGAAGTGGCCATGCCCCAGCAAGCAACCCATTTTGTGTATTCAGAATTATTAAGTGTCATTTTGTTCGTTCCTTTCTCAAAAGTCAGTTTGATTGTGCTATTATACAGATTTCCTCAATCTATGCCCATAGAAGTGTTTAAGAGCGACAGGGGCTCCGCATTATAAGCGATTTTATATTGAAAATGGCGCAAAGGAGCGAAACGGCTTACGGAAACACTCGTTTTGTGCTGCCGCGAGAGCGGCAAACGTATATAGTTTCAAACACAAAACGCGTGTAGCATGCTAGCATGCGTTTCCGATAAGCCGTTATCACGACTGGAAGCCATTTTTAGACAAAGCCTATAAATTGAAAACTCGCCTGAGCTTTGCTCACTGCGATGTTTGATTTTGGGTTCCCGATGGGAGCCGTTTTTTGATACAGCCAGTAAATTTCAAAATTCGCTTTTAAATCTGATAATCTTTGCGAAATATTCAAAAAATTGCTTGCATTTTCAAAATAATTCCGATATAGTAGAAACCATTCTTAGGGAAGCAGAGGGCTTCCAATTTCTATGCGTGCTCACGCTTTTGTTTTCGCACAATAAAAATCCACTTACAGTACAGATTTTGCGATTCCCAAAGGCAAAGAACACGCCACAGGGGAACACAAATGGAAAAACAGGAATTTGACGGCACAGCTGTCATCAATGGGAAAACTGTCTCTAATGCAGTTTCAGGGGAAAATGTCGTTTCTAAAGAATCAGCTGACATTTCAAACGAAGAGCCAAAATCACAGCTCGAAAATTATATCGATAATTTAGACCGCGATTTTACGGACGACACTTCGGCTTCGCTCAGTGAGCAGGAAGAAGATTTTGATGATGAAGCAGACGATTCGGAAGATTCAGAGGAAGAAGACGACGGTGAGATTTCTTTCGCAGACCTGGGCCTTGACGAAACTGTTCTTGCCGCAATCGAAAAGAAAGGATTTAAACATCCGTCACCAATTCAGGTGCTTGCAATTCCACGCCTTTTGAACGGAGACGCAAACATCATCGCAAAAGCTCGAACAGGTACAGGTAAAACAGCTGCATTCGGTTTGCCAATCGTTCAGCGAGTTCACGAAGAAAGCGATCATGTTCGCGCACTCATCCTGGAACCAACCCGCGAGCTTGCCATTCAGACTTGCAATGAGCTTCAGACTTTCACAAGCGGAAAATATCCACGAACAACTGTTTTGTACGGTGGAGCAAGTTACCGTGACCAGATTCGCGACCTCAAACGCGGTTGCGAAATCGTAGTCGGAACACCAGGCCGAATCCAGGATCACCTGGAGCGCGGAACTCTCAAACTTGATCAGATTGACTATTTTATCCTTGACGAAGGCGATGAAATGCTCGACATGGGCTTTATCGACGACATCGAGCACATTTTTGAGCAAGCAAAACCAGACGCACGAATCTTGCTTTTCAGTGCGACAATGCCAAAACCAATTCTTCGCATCGCAGAGCAGTTCATGGGCGACTATGAAATCTGTGAAGAAGAAGGATTTGTTGAAGAACCGCTTTTGATCGATCAGAAGTACTGGTTTATCCGGGAGAGCGACAAAATTGAGGCACTTGTCCGAATCATCGACATGAGCCCGAATTTCTACGGTCTTGTTTTCACACAGACAAAGAACGACGCTGACAATGTAACAAAAATGCTCGACGAAAAGGGATACGATGTTGCGGCTTTGCACGGTGACATTCCTCAGGGGCAGCGCGAGAAGATTCTTGCCCGCTTCCGAAGCCGAAAGACCCGTGTTCTCGTTGCTACAGATGTTGCTGCCCGCGGTATCGATATCAACGGACTTTCTCATGTCGTAAACTATTCTCTTCCTTATGACGGAGCAACTTATATTCACCGAATCGGTCGTACAGGACGAGCTGGAACAAGCGGAACTGCAATCACATTTGTCCGACCGGAAGAGCGACGAAAGCTTGAGTTCCTTAAAAACACTGTTCGAAAGGCAGCAAAAGGTGAGTTGAACGAAGAAGAAGTTCCATCAGTAAAGAAAGTTCTCGAAGTAAAACGCGAGCGCATGCTGGATACTCTCAAAGTTCAGCTCGGACTTATGCGTGACCCGGCTGATGTTAAGGACGGTGTTGTTTACATCGGTGGCGGAAAGGCACAGGTTGAAGGCGAAGACCTTTCAAAGCAGGATGATTTCGTTCCAGAGCTTAAAGATGTTGATGCAATCTACACAAAAATGGCCGCTGAGCTTTGCGAAGGACAGGATGCCGAGAAAGTTCTGGCTGGAATTTTGAGCGTAACTTACGGAAAATCACTCGATGAATCACACTACGGTGACATCACACCAATCCGACCAAAAGGCGACAGATTTGGTGACCGTGGCGGAAGAAGAGGCGAGCGTGGAATGGGAGGCCGTCGTGACCGATTTGAAGGCGAAGACCGAAGCGACCAGAAGCGACTTTTCATCCAGCTCGGACGAAGAGACGGATACAACGCACGCGGAATCGCAGATTATTTCAGCGATTTGCTTAATATTCCTGGAAAAATGGTTGACCGAATCGATGTTTCAACAAACTTCTCTTTGGTCAGCTTGCCAATCGAAAGCGCAAACAAGGTTCTTGACCTTTCACAGAGCGGAAAAATCCCTCATGTTCATGTAGATTCAAAGGGCGGAAACGGTGGCGGCCGAAGAAGAGACCGCGACTTTGACGACTTTGGTGGAAGAGACCGAGGATTTGGCGGTCGCCGAGACCGTGGTGGCTTTGGTCGTGACCGAGGTTTTGGAAGAGACCGTGATCGCGGATTTGGCGGAAGAGACCACGACCGTGGCTTTGGTCGCAAGACACACGCGCAGACCGAGCGAAACGGAGCGTCTTCTTACAGAAAATCTAGCCGTAAGGATGAATTCTAATTGATAAGATTGCCCCACAGACTAAAATTGTGGGGCAATTTTTTTTTATTTATCTCTTCTTTTTTCCTCTTCAAGCAGGTTATTTATATTCGTTCGTTCGATTTCTGAAAAATCACTTTCAGAGAAATTTGGATTCTCCTTATAAGGTGGGTTCCAGTTTTCTTCCGGTAATTTGCTTTCCGCTCTCAATTCTTGAAAGTGTCGAGACTGCGCATAAGCCATCGCACAGTTCTTCTTGTGAAATATTGTATCGAATACGAAATTCTTTTATAACGCCACCAACAATGTAAGTTTCCATATTATAATTTTATAGCGACTTTTTTGATTTTTTAAGTGTTTATTCTTAAAAAGTGATTATTGTTTTAAGTACTGATGACTTTCGTTAAAATCTCCGACAAATTCTTTCCCTTTTCCATATTTATCACTTATAATTAATCCTTATGAAAGCTGCTCTTTTCCTCGCTGTGATTTTTATTTCTGTTTCGTTTCTTGTTGCTTGTGCTAGTACCAAAAAGGCGACGAATCCTGTGCGTGTGAAAAATCCACGCCAAACTGATGTCGTGCATGTTACTGGTGGCGATATTCAGGGAATTCTTAACGATGCGGGAACTGTTGAAATCTATGCGGGCATTCCTTTCGCGGCTCCGCCTGTTGGTGAATTGCGGTGGAAAGAGCCGGCTGATGTGATTCCGTGGAGCGGTGTCTTAAAGACCGACCATTTTGCTCCAATGGCCATGCAAAATCAGATGGGCAGATTCATGAATTTCCTGTTCAACTTGTACACTCATCAGGAAACTAGCCGTACTTACAAGGCTCCGATGAGCGAGGATTGCCTTTATCTGAATGTGTGGAAGCCTGCTCCAAAAAAATCTGCTGAAAATCCAGATTCTCCTCTTCCAGTCCTTGTTTACATTCACGGTGGTGCGCTAACGAGCGGACAAAGCTGGTTTGAAAGCTATGATGGCGAAAATCTTGCGAAAAATGGAATTATTGTCGTGACCGTCGCATACCGAGTCGGCATCTTCGGCTACTTTGCGGACTCAGACTTGGCCAAAGAAAGCCCGAACGGAACTACAGGAAATTACGGTCTCTTGGACCAGATTAAAGCCCTGGACTGGGTTCGTAAGAATATTGCTTCGTTTGGCGGAGATCCAGGCAACATCACGATTGCTGGTGAGTCCGCCGGTTCTTCTTCCGTGAACGCAATTTGCGCCAGCCCTCTCACAAAAGGATTTTTCCGCCGTGCGATTGCAGAAAGCTCCTCTATAATAGAAGAAAAACCTCTGCACTCTTTCCGAACGATGGACGATGCCTTAAAAATGGGAGCGGACATCAAAAAAGAATTCAAAGTATCTTCTGTAGCACAACTTCGCAAAATCAAGGCGAAAAAGCTCCTGAAATCAAAATATCAGAACAACTCAATAACGGTTGACGGCTACGCTCTAAAAGAAACGCCATTCCAGACTTATCAAAAAGGCGAGAATCACGAGGAAGCCCTTCTGAACGGATTCAACAAAAGCGAGGGCGCGGCATTCACTTTCTTCACAAAAGTCAACAAAAAAAATCTTGCAGAAATTTTAAGACCAACTTTTAAAGAGCGGACACAAGAATTTTTTGAAAAGAATCCTGTAAAAGACGACAAGGAAGCAAAAGCCCTGTACAACGACATTTTTTCTGCTTTGTGCTTCACAAGGCCACACGCCACATGGTCAAAAGCTGTCAGCGGGCAAAAAAAGCCTGTTTGGGAATATTATTTCAGCAAGGAAAACGGAGAAATCGGCTCGAATCACTCTGGCGAGCTAATTTATGCCTACAGAAATGTTCCACGCAACAAAAAATACAATTCATCGGATTATGAGCTTGAAGAAATCATGAGTTCATATTGGATAAATTTCGTAAAGACTGGAAACCCGAACGGCACGGACACAAAAGGCCGTCCGCTCCCGCTCTGGCAAGAATTCAGCGAAAGTGGCGGCAAAGTATTGGAATTGGGCGAAAACTGCCTTATGACAGAAGATCCGTTCGCCTATATTTACGATTATTGCTCCGATTAGCAGCTCTGATAACCACTCCTTGCAAAAAAAATTTGCAAAACTAAACTTATCGATTATAATTTTTATTTAAGGTTATTTTTTAGTTTTACAAGAGAGGTTATGTATGAAAAAATTCAGAGTAACAGTATTCTCAAAAATTATTTTTGGAGTTACGGCCACTACAATCATACTTCTGCTTGCTTTCGGTGCTATTATCTATTCCAAAATGAAAACAATCGACAAGGAAGCCTTTGAGAATTCCTTCAAGAATATCATTTCCGAGGTTGATGTTGCAATCGAAAACTATTTTGAAAGTTTCGATACTTTCTCAAATTCCTTTGCAAGAATTGAATTGGTCAGCCGCCCGGATGACAGCATCACTTCCTATGTTGATAAATCTGATCCAAGCGGTAAAATCCCGGTTGATCCCGAAAAATTCGGCAGCTACGAGCGTTCTGTTTACGAACTGTGCAAAACTTTTACCGAAGAAAAGCCTGAAATTACAGGAATTTCAATTTCTCTCGAATCAAATGGTGCGTATGTCCGATATCCTCATGAGCCCAGGCCAAACGGCTATGATGCCCGCACCCGCTCATGGTACAAAAATGCAAAGAACAACAATGGCAAGACTTTTATTTCCAATGTATACACGACGGCTTTGGGCGGAAGGGTTATCGTCGCATCAAAATTCTTCAATGACACAAACGGAAAGCCTCGCGGTGTCGTCGCAACAGACATCAAATTTGATTATCTCGATTCTTTGATGAAGGCATTTAAAAAGAACAAAACTGATTTGTCATTCATCATTCTTGATAACAGTGGAAACATTGTCCTGAACCAGCTTGACCCTGCGACTGAGTTTACAAAACTTGAAACGCTTGAATTAAAACAGCTGGAAAATTTCAAGCACGGGGACAGAATCACATTTGTTGCTTCGTACAAAGGCATCGATTATGAATTCTCGTCAATTTCTTCCGAAAATAAGTACGTTGGGCTGGACTATCTTGTTGCGGCCCCTCTTTCCTATATAAATCGTGCGAATAACATAGTTCTTTCTGTGATTATTGTTGTTCTCATTTTTTCAATAATTATTTGCAGTCTCGGAGCGTTCTTCCTTGCAAAAAAAATCACGATGCCGTTGAATTCTTCCGTCTCGATTCTCAAAGATATTTCTGAAGGTGATGGCGATTTGACGGAGCGCCTTCCAATGCATGGAAATGACGAACTCAGCGATCTTGCCTTCTATTTCAACAAGACTATCGAAAAAATCAGTATGCTTGTCGGCTCAATCAAAAAAGAATCACAGGTAATGGATTCTGTTGCTTCGGATCTTTCCGTAAACATGAGTGAGACAACTAGTGCGGTTCAAAAAATCGACGAAAATGTAATCCTCATAAAAAATCAGATAGGAATTCAAAAAACTGATGTCGCCCAGACTTCCGAAATGATGAAGCGAATCTCCGAGAACATCGAAATGCTTAGCTCAAACATCGATGCGCAGTCTCTAAGCGTTTCTCAAGGCTCAAGTGCGATTGAAGAGATGGTCGCAAATATCCGCTCCGTGACAAATATTCTTGATAAAAACGCTTTGTCGGTCAAGGAACTCACAGATTCGGCAGAAAAAGGCCGTGAAGTCGTACGAAAGACAGTAGAGCTGACTGATAAAATTTTTGAGGATTCAGACGGATTGCTCGAAGCTTCAAATGTTATTACAAATATCGCGACCCAGACAAATCTTTTAGCTATGAATGCGGCTATTGAGGCTGCCCACGCCGGTGAAGTAGGAAAGGGCTTCGCGGTCGTTGCAGGTGAAATCCGTAAGCTGGCGGAAGATTCAAATGTTCAGGGCAAAAAGATTTCAGATGCGCTCTCAAGCCTTAAGAATTTGATTTCCGATGTTTCTACTTCATCAAGGCACATTCGCGATCAGTTTGAGAAAATCTTCAGTAATACGCAGGAAGTTTCGTCTAAGGAATCTGTAATTAAGTCTGCTATGGATGAACAAACTGCGGGCAGCCAGCAGATTTTGAATGTAATTCATGACATAAATAGTCACACAGACAGCGTAAAGAACGGAATCACCGAAATGAGCAAGGACGGTCACAGTGCTCTGGTTGAAATCGAAAAACTCGCCGGTGTGTCAGTAGAAATTGCCGGAAATATGGATAAAATTTCTTCTGAAATAAGCGAGATTACAAATTCAGTCTCAGATGTGAACGAACTTTCTCAGCGTAACAAGGATTCAATCGGCAAAGTAACGACTGAAATCAACAAGTTCAAGATTTAGTCTTTTAAAAAATCCTTGCGGTACGGATTGAAAATATCTAGCAAAACACCGGCTTCAAGGCAAACGCATCCGTGAACGACATCGTTTGTTTTGAGCATGGTGTCGCCTTTCTGCACGATTTTTTTTACACCGTCAATTTCAAACTCAAATTTCCCGCTCACGATGTATGTAATCTGTGTGTGCGGATGATGATGAAGCGAGCCGACCGCGCCTTTTTCAAAAGTGTTCTCCACGCACATCAAGTCGTCGCTGTAAGCAAGAACCCGGCGGGTCACGCCATTTCCTGCATCCTGAGCCTCAACATCCTTGTAAAATACCCATCTGTCGTTTTTCATAAAATTCTCCTTTTAATTTGGGGGCTGCCGCTTCGCGGCCGGGTGTTACGCAGCTCACTAACGCTCGGTCGCTTTGCGACTGCCTCCGGCACTGCTCCATACCCTAGCCCATGCGAGCAACGCAAGTGGCGGGTACTGTGTTCGAAGCGTAGCTTCAAACGCGACTTATAGCCTTACTGGAACGCCGAGCTTGTCCAAATCGCGTTTGATTCCGTCTACTGTGTAGCCCATTGAGTGAACCATGCTCGCAATGAGTGCTGCATCAGCTTTGCCCTGAGTGAGAACGTCTGCAAGGTGCTGTGGAGTGCCGCCGCCGCCCGAAGCAATTACCGGAACGCTGACATTTTCTGCAATCATTTTTGTGACGGTAAGCTCGTAGCCCTGACGAACGCCGTCCGCGTCAATTGAATTGAGGACGATTTCGCCTGCACCGAGAGAGACTGCTTTTTTTGCCCATTCGAGCGCGTCCAAGTCAGTTTTGACACGGCCGCCGTTGATGTAAACCCGGTAGCCGCTTGGCATTTCGGCATCTTTTGCGGCATCCATTCCAAGAACGATGCACTGATTTCCGAAAATTCTGGCTCCTTCACGAATCAAATTAGGATTTTTGACAGCCTGTGAGTTGAGGGAGATTTTTTCGGCACCCGCAAGAATTGTCGAGCGGATGTCTTCGATTGT
>NZ_JAFRNB010000116.1 GCF_017430385.1 Treponema sp. | reverse complement strand
TATAATATTCTTGAAAGCGAATGGAAAAAATTAGGATTTAATAAAATTGTACTTAATGTAGACCTAAAAAATACAGCAGCAATTTTATTTTGGATAAAAATGGGTTTTAAAAATATAGAGTTTTCTTTTCAGAGTAATGAAAATGAAACAGAAAGATTTTACATGCTTCGCTTAAGTAAAAACATTTGAAAAAGATTATTTAAGAAAGCAAGTCAAGCTTGCTTTCTTAAATGAAATTGAACTTTAGGGCTAGGACGAAGTAGCGGTAGTACGCGGCTTTACGCCGCTTGAAAAATAAATAATAATAGACGCGTTGCTTCAAATAATCTTACAGAAAAAATCTTAAAGAAAAAAAGAATTAAGAAATCTAATTCTGTATAAGAAATATAATTGCCATAACAAAGGTTCGTAGCCGACAGCGGGTCAAGCCCGCTGCGGTACAACCCGTTGTTATGCTCACAGCCCACTGGGCTGGTTTTGTATAGTAGAAATTTATTCAAAATTTTGATATTCTAAAAAAAATTATATTTTGTCATGTTTATACTCGTATGGAGGTATTTGTATGGACAAAAAGAAAATTCCCTTGGTATCACTATTCAGTGGTGCTGGCGGTCTAGACATGGGGTTTGAAAATCAAGGTTTTCAAACCATTTGGGCAAATGATTTTGATAAAGATGCCTGTGAAACACATAAAGCTTGGTCTGACGCAGAAGTTGTTCAAGGCGATATCGGACAAGTAGATTTCAATTCAATTCCTAAAACACCTTTTATTATTGGCGGTTTTCCATGCCAAGGTTTTTCTTTAGCTGGTCCACGAAAATTAGACGATAAGCGAAATATTCTTTACCGTTATTTCGTAAAACTTGTAGAAGAAAAACAGCCACTTGCATTTGTAGCAGAAAATGTAAAAGGTATATTAACTCTTGGGAACGGAGAAATTATCGAAGCTATTTTGGAAGATTTTTCTTCAAAAGGATACGATGTAGTTCCAACTTTAGTAAATGCCGCTGATTATGGTGTTCCCCAAGATAGAAACCGTGTAATCATTGTTGGTATAAAAAAAGACTTAGGAATAAAATATTCATTTCCAAAACCAACAAACAATAGAATGACATTAAAGGAAGTATTAAAAGATATTCCTGCACCTTCAAACGATGAAGTTTGTAATGCACCATATTCTTCTCGCTATATGAGCCGTAATCGAAAAAGAAATTGGAATGAACAATCTTTTACAATTCCAGCAATGGCAAAACAGGTAACTTTATATCCTGGTTCTCCAGATATGGTAAAACTTGGAACAGACTTGTGGCGTTTTGGTGACGGTGGAGAAACTCGTCGTTTAAGTTATAGAGAAGCAGCTGCAATTCAAACTTTCCCAAAAGATATGGAATTTAAAGGTGATTTGACAAGCAAATATAAACAGATTGGAAACGCAGTACCTGTAAAACTTGCAGAAGTTGTTGCAGAATCACTTTACCCTATTTTGGAGAAAAATTATGCCTAGTCAGGAAATAACAGGAAAGGCTTTTGAGTATGCTTGTATAAAAGCATTGTTTGATAAACTTAATTCTCAAACAGATGTAGAATTATTGGAAGATGTAAATTTCAATAATACAAAATCCGCTTTTGAACAACTTACTGAGGCAGAAAAGAAAGATGACTTACTCGCCGCTTTACGCGGCGTAGAAATTATCGCCCCATTAGAGCCTAACCTTGCTTTTCCAGATGTAAAAGAGCCTTTGATTCTTTCTATTCAGCCGGATAAAAAGGGTCAAAAAGGCGATGTTCGGGATGTTCTTTGCGTTCGTAATGAAAAAGGCTGGAACATCGGATTATCTTGTAAAAACAATCACGAGGCTGTAAAACATTCTCGTTTATCAAGAACAATCGATTTTGGTAAAGAATGGTTGGGCTACAGTGTTTCTGAAAATTATAAAAATGCAATTAATCCGCTTTTCGATGAACTTGATGAGCTAAAATCTAAAAAAGCTCGTTGGGCAGGGATTGATAAAAAAGATGAAAGGTTTTACATTCCGCTTTTAAAAGCTTTTTTAGAGGAATTGTCAAATTTAAATAAAGAACATGCAGATGTTCCAGAGAAACTTTTAAACTATCTTCTTGGCAGAAATGACTTCTATAAAGTAATTAAGCACACAAAAGAACGAACAACAGAAGTAAAGCCGTTTAATATTTATGGTACGCTTGGTCTTTCGACAAAAGTTCAAAAAGAAATGTATAAAATCACTCGCCTTAAAATGCCAACAGAAATTTTGAAAATGGATTTTAAGAAAGATTCTACAAATACAGTTCAAATAATCTGTGATAATGGTTGGACGCTTTCGCTTAGAATTCATAATGCAAGTGAATGGGTTGAGCCTTCACTAAAATTCGATATTCAGCTTGTTGGTGTTCCTAATAATCTCGGGTCAAGAATCGAAGCTTGGTAGTAAAATGTAAAAAAGCCTAACACATATAAGGCCCCAAGTTGTCAATACTAATTCTAAAAAAAATACAACTTAGGGCTGTTTTTTTAGAAAAAACAGTCTTTCTTGTGAGAAAAAAAATAAAGTTCCCGTTCAAAATAAAAAGCAAGGCCTGAATCGCAATTCAGAAAAAGATTCCAGGAAAAGCGTCCTGAATCAAACACATATAGTCGGTCACGGCAAACCTGAAAAAACAGATTTCCGGCACGAAGAATTTCACCGGTACCCGTGCCAGGCCTGAAGCAAAAATAAGATGGTCATCATACGATGCCGATAGTTATATGGGCAGGTCAAGGCAGGGACAGTCCGCTTATTTATTTTCAACAAAAACAAAAATATAAAAAGGCGCAGTGGCAGCGTCTATTCAAAGCTCAAGAAGTCACGGCATCCGGGACAGAAAGAATGACGGGCGGTCTAAGCCGCATATAAGATTCATTTTTCAAAAGTCCCGCCGTATACGCTTCAGTTATGCGAGATGCTCGCCGCCACTGTCCTTATTTTCAATTTTCTTATCCCCGTAAAACTTGTCAGGATTAAAAGCCTCTTTGCGCTTGAGCATGTAATAAACAGTACGTCCGAGTTTCTGAGCAATGATGCTCATGGCTTTTGCTTTTCCATACCGCTGCACAAGCTTATCATGCCATCTCTGGCCGCGCTCATTATTACGGAGAAAGAGAACTGCTCCTTCTGAAAACGCCCATTTCAGATGCACGTTTCCGATTTTATTATGACCGCCTTTCTCTTTCTTTCCGGCAGATTCATGGGAACACTTTACAAGACGACAGTAAGAGATAAACTTACCGACATCTGAAAAACGATGGATGTCATCAATCTCGTAAAGAATTGTAAGGGAGAGTATAAAGCCGAGTCCCGGAACGGAATTAATGATGCTGTACGAAACCGGATCCTGAACTTCCATGCTGTCCTCAATCTGAAACTCAAGTTTTGTGATTATGTCATGATAAGACTGGAACATGGCAAGATCCGCATTCACCATTTTCAAAGTTGCAGGATCAGTGAACTTCTGGGGAATTGTATTTCTGTAAACTTCACTCCTCATTCGGGAAGATGTCAGGGGTTCGTTTATATTGTACTGATGATTTGTATTTTGAAGATGAACGGAAAGCTCTGCACGCTGCCGTACAAAAAAAAGTCTGCGACGCAATAAATCACGAACAGCCCGTTTCTCTTTTGGATAAGCATAGGCAATCGGGAACATACCGCCGCGAAGCATGTTCGCTATCTTCTCTGAATCGATTTTGTCGCTCTTCGTCTTTCCTCCGTGGATTGACTTCATGTAATAGGCATGCCCAAGTGCAAAATCGATTCCCTGCTCAGCACAGAAATCTGCAACCCAGTACCAGGTGAAGATGCATTCAACGCCGACAACAATGTCCTTTCCGAAAGTGTTTGTCACAAGCTCCAGATTATCTCTGGAACATTCCATGTTTTTGTGGAATACAGTTTCTCCAATATTGTTGATGACACAGATGTACATCGTCCTTGCGTGAAGGTCGATTCCAATGTAAAATTGATGCTGGTTCTTATAGAATCTCATTAAGGTCCCCCTGTCGAATTATTTAGGATATTGTGCCCTGATGGACTTATCTATCTTAGCATGATAAACCTGGGGCCTTAATGATTTTCAAAGCTTCAAAGCCGACAAACCGGTCAAGCCGGTTTGCGGTTTAAGCAATTGTTATGTGGACTGCCCACTGGGCAGCTTTTTAGAAAAGAAAAAATCACCGCAGTAACTTTTCGCACTTCACTCGACATCACCGTGCTTTAGTCCATTTCTCTCGACATTTCTTCAAGCAGTGCCCGCCAGTCATCAGCCTTGTCACGGCGGCACACTGCGTAAAACGTTACGTTCATCTCTGGGTCAGTAAGCGGAACTGCAACACGGTTTTCGGGAAGAGAGAAATGTGTTGTGCGGTCGGAAATGAAGCTTGGCATATCTGTTGCGCCGACTATCTGCGGAAGAGAATCGTTTTCATTACGGCGTTCAATGCGGATAAATTTTGCATCGGGGATTTTTTCCTGCTTCACTTTGTCCCAAAAGCCGATGTCGTCGTACATTACAAAAGTTTCGCCCGCAAGGTCAGCAAGTTTGAGAGATTTGCGGCCAGCAAGCCTGTGATTTTTTGGAAACATAACAGAAAGACTTTCTGAAAAATATTTCTGACTTTTGAATTCTGCGTCGTCCATCGGATGCAGCAGAACAATCATCTGATAAACATCATCGGTAAGAGCACGCAAAAGGTGTGCTTCATTGTCGTTGATATCAAAGTGTGCCTCAATTCCATGGTACAGCTTTTGTGCAGTTTCAGTCACGGTCGTTGCAGGCATAATCGCAACAGAGCCCACAGCAAACTTCTTTTTGAGCCCTGCCTTCTCGCGGGTCTTTTCTATCATCTCATCCTGAAGTGAAAGAATCTTTTCTGCATAATCTGCCGCCAGAACTCCCGCCTCATTCAAAACCACATGGTTTTTTGTGCGTTCAAAAAGCGTCACCCCAAGCTCGCCTTCAAGCTTTTGCATTGCCCGGCTGATTGAAGGCTGAGTCGTTCCGAGTATCTCGCCAACACGACTGAGTGTTCCATATTTTTTTACGGCGGCAAGTAACCGCAGAATGTACGTTTCGATGAACATGATTTAGTTTAACATGGAAATTGCGGGTTGTCGAGTATGCGCGCAATGTATACTCGTATAAAAAACTAGCATTGTACTTTTTTTATCCACGGCATTATTCTTTAGTCATACACGGAGGCACTTATGTTTACAAAAGAATTAGTTTTACCAAACGGAAACAAAATACCGCAGTTGGCACTTGGAACCTGGCTCATGGACGACTCACAGGCAGAAAATGCCGTAAAATCGGCAATTTCGCTCAGCTACAGACATATCGACACTGCACAGGCTTACGGAAATGAACGCGGAGTTGGCGAAGGAATCAGGCAGAGCGGAATCGCACGTGAAGAAATCTTTTTGACTACAAAAATTGCGGCTGAAAATAAGACTTACGAAAGTGCGGCGCGCTCAATTGACGAATCACTTTCAAAGCTGGGGCTCGACTACATAGACCTGATGATTATTCACAGTCCGCAGCCATGGGTAGAAGTGAATCAGAGCGAAAACCGATATTTTGAAGAAAACCGCGAAGTGTGGCGTGCTTTGGAAGATGCTTATGCGGCAGGTAAGGTTCGCGCTATCGGAGTTTCAAACTTTTTGAAGGATGACCTTGAGAACATTTTGAAGACTGCAAAAATCAAGCCGATGGTGAATCAGATTTTGTGCCACATTTCAAACTCGCCTCTTGAACTGATTGACTGGTGTACATCGCAGGGGATTTTGACCGAAGCCTACTCTCCTGTTGCCCACGGCGAAGCTTTGAAAAATGAAAGCATTATTGCAATGGCTCAAAAGTACGGCGTTTCGGTGGCACAGCTTTGTATCCGGTACTGCATTCAGCTTGGCATGATTGTACTTCCAAAGGCAGCTAAAGCGGAGCATCAGAAAAGCAATGCTGAGGTTGATTTTGAAATCAGCACAGCAGATATGGAAATCTTAAAACGAATCGAACGAATCAAGGATTACGGAGAAGCAAGCTTCTTTCCTGTATTCGGCGGAAAACTATAAACATTTTGGAGGAACAACTATGAAGAAGACAATTTTATCACTTTTATCGGGTGTCACAATCGCACTCCTTGCAACATCGTGCTCAAGCACAAAGGTGGGAAATATGAATCCAACATCGGCAAAACTCGACGCAAAGAACGGGCATTACACATTTGAACTGCCAGAAGGAGTCACACGCACAAAAGTCACTTTCAGAAATCATTTCGGAATCGAACTTGCGGGCGACCTGTATACACCAGAGAACGCTTCAGAAAGCGGTAATGCGGCTGTAGCAGTTGCAGGTCCTTATGGGGCTGTAAAAGAACAGACTTCCGGTCTTCACGCGGCAGAAATGGCAAAACGGGGATTTATCGCGCTTGCATTTGATCCGTCCTTTACAGGAGAAAGCGGCGGAGAGCCACGCGGAATGAATGCACCTAACATCAACACCGAAGATTTTCAGGCAGCAGTAGATTTTCTTTCTGTTCAGAAAAACATTGACCCTGAGCGTATCGGAATAATCGGTATTTGCGGCTGGGGCGGATATGCTCTTGATGCGGCAGCAATTGACACCAGAATCAAGGCTTCTCTTATTGTCACCATGTACGATATGAGCCGCGTATTTCAGAACGGTTATTTTGATGCGCAGGATAATGCACAGGCTCGTCAGGCATTCCGCAAAGTACTTTCAGAACAGCGTACTAAGGATTTTGCAAACGGTACTTATCAGAATGCCGGTGGCTGGGGAAGTGCTCCATGTGCAGAAGACGCACCGCAGCATGTAAAAGATTATTACGCATACTATCGCACGAAACGCGGCTACCACGAACGCTCTGTAGGTGCAAACGACGGCTTTATGGTTACTACACTCACTTCGCTCATGAACACAAAAATGCTTCCTTTCATCGATGAGATTGAAAGTGCAGTTCTTATGGTTCACGGCGAAAAAGCTCACAGCCGCTATTTCAGTGAGGACAACTTTAAGCGTCTCAAAGGCGACAATAAAGAACTTTTAATTATTCCGGGCGCAGTCCACACCGACCTGTACGACAACCGCGACTATATTCCGTTCGACAAGTATGAGTCATTTTTTACTCAGTATTTGAAATAGCACGGAGGAAGTAACATGAAAAGGATTATACCGATAGCCTTTTCCGTGCTTCTGCTTGCCTCGTGCAGAGGAGCGGAAAAGGACACGGCGGCACAGAAAAGTGCGTCACACGGAGGAACAAATATGGAACAGACAATACATAGTTTTTCAGAGCGTGAGAGCGCAATCACAAGAATTGCATCGCTTGCGGCAGCGGGCAAGATTGAACGGCTTACAGTTCAGATGAAAAACGCGCTTTCTGCAAAAACGCTCAGCCAGAACGAAATCGGCGAAATCTGCCTGCAGCTGTACGCATACGCAGGTTTTCCACGCAGCCTGAATGCGCAAAGTGCTCTTGCCTCAGCCGTAAAAACACTTACAGAAAACAGAACGGCATTTGAAGCAGGAAATGAACCTGATTCTGTTCCAACCGATAACCGTTATGACAACGGCCGCGAAGTAATCAACCGCATCTTCGGCATGAACGCAAAACAGAGCCGCCCGGAATCGAACGGATATACTGCAACAACAGATATATTCCTCAAAGAGCACCTGTTCAACGACATCACAAGCCGCAACAACCTGAACGAAAAAGACCGTGAACTTGCCACTGCAAGCATGCTTGCCGCTCTTGGAAATGTAAATCCTCAGCTTGGGGCGCATATCGCTGGAACAATTCACACAGGAACAAGCGCGGACGACCTTGCCGTCCACTGGATTCCGCTTATTTCCGAGACATGCGGACTTGCTGCGGCAAAAAATGCAGAGACCGTGCT
>NZ_JAFRNB010000115.1 GCF_017430385.1 Treponema sp. | reverse complement strand
GCTGACATCCGCACGGTTGTGGTTTATCTTGAGTCGCTTGGAGTCGATTTAATCGGATTTAACTGCGGCGGTTCTTTGAACGAAGATGACAAAATCGTTGCTGAGTTCATGCGTTACGCACATCTGCCTGTTTGCGTGGAGCCGAATGCGGGATTGCCGACTGTTATCAATGGAAAGGCTGTATTCCTTGTCGGGGCAGAAGAATTTGCAGAGCATCACAAGAAATATCGCGGGCTTGGAGTAAGCGTTTTTGGCGGCTGCTGCGGAACGACACCTGAGCACATCGGGGCAATGGTCAAAGCGATTGAAGCCCTTCCTCCGCAGAAACGACAGCCGTGCGAATTCGAGAACGCATGTTTTATCTGCTCATACAATTCGAGCGTTCAGATTGGAGGAAACGCAGGCCCTCAGATTATCGGCGAGCGAATCAACCCGACCGGCAAAAAGAAGGTCAAAGAGGCCTTGCTTGCTCACAACATGAATTTCGTGCTTGGCGAGGCAGAAAGCCAGATTAACGCTGGCGCACAGATTCTTGATGTGAATGTCGGACTTCCAGGAATTGACGAAGCGCAGACAATGGTTGATGCCGTCAAAACAATTCAGGGCGCATTCAACACACCGCTCCAGATTGATTCAAGCGAGGCTCCTGTTCTGGAAAAGGCGCTGCGTTATTACAACGGAAAAGCCCTGATAAACTCAACAAACGGCCGCCAGGATGTGATGGACAAAGTTCTTCCTCTGGTAAAAAAATACGGTGGGGCTGTGGTCGCACTTTGTATCGATGAAGCCGGAATCGCACCCACTGCGGAAGGTCGTGTTGCGGTAGCAGAAAAAATCATCACGGAGGCGGCAAAATACGGAATTCCAATTCGTGACATCGTAATCGACACTCTTACGCTAACAGTTTCGAGCCAGCAGAAAGAAGCACTGGAAACCGTTCGGGCAATTCAGATTTTAAAAGAAAAATACGGCGAGCAGGGATTACAGTTCGTGCTCGGAGTTTCAAACATCAGCTTCGGAATTCCTCGACGAGACATCATCAATTCCAGATTCTTTGCGATGGCACTTTATGCAGGATTAAGCGCATGTATCATCAACCCGCTCATGCAGCCGATGATGGAAACCTACTACGGCTACCGTGCCCTGGCAGGATTTGACGAAAACTGCCTTGACTACATCGAAAAATACAACGACACCCCGGCACCAGTCTACGGTTTAACTGCTGAACAAGCGGCAACGGCTAAAGCCAATGCGCTAGGGATTGTAGCACCGGCGTCAGCCGTTCGCGAAGCGAATGGAGCGAACAGCGTAAGTGCGAAAAGCCCGACCCGAAGGGAAGCGCCCAATCTTCCTGAAAACCTCACGGAATCAGAAAACTCGCTCATCAACATAATCTGCAAGGGCTTCAAGGACTCGTCGCCGGACGCAACAAAAAAGCTGCTCGAAGAAGGAAAAGAGCCGGTCGAAATCATTGACCGCTGCATCGTGCCCGCCCTGGACATCGTGGGAAAAGACTTTGAAATCGGAAAGAAATTTTTGCCCCAGCTTTTGCTCTCGGCAGACACGGTAAGCAACAGCTTTGCGGTCATCAAAGCCCACCTCGAAGCAAGCGGAGTCGCACAGGAATCAAAGGGAAGCATCGTAATCTGTACGGTCTTCGGCGACATCCATGACATCGGGAAAAACATCGTCAAGGCCATGCTTGAAAACTACGGCTACACGGTAATCGATTTGGGAAAAAATGTTCCGGCAGAAAAGGTCGTGGAAACCGTGCTTGAAAAAGACATCCAGCTGGTCGGACTAAGCGCGCTCATGACAACGACGGTCGCAAATATGGAAGACACAATCAAACTTCTGCGGGAAAAACTCGGCGCGGTGGGAAAGACCTGCAAGATTATGGTCGGCGGGGCTGTCCTCACGGCGGATTACGCAAGCCAGATTGGGGCGGATTATTACGCCAAGGATGCGATGGTGTCTGTGTCGATAGCCAAGGAAGTGTTTGGCCGTTGACAAATTAGGATTATATGTTATAGTAAAACTGTCGGGCAGCCCGCCAGACTGCGCAAGGGGGATTCCGATTGGAGTCGATTGGCATGCGCCCTTTCCTGCACCGATATTTCAAACGCCATTATTGGGCTTTTTTCCATAGTGGCGTTTTGTTTTTTACAACATTTCTGCTTGAAGAAACCACAGTCTTTACATCATAAAAATCGCCATCAATAGACGGTACAAGCTGAACATAAGCCGTATTAAATCGGGGGCCCCTTCTAAATACAATCAGACCGCTTCTATTTGGGTAAATGGCATCATAATCAGAACAAACATATTCAACAAAATCTCGGGCATTATTAAAACCTGCCGCCTGCAAATCTTTTAGCCTTGCCGTGCGTTCTATATGAGCTTCACCGTAATTCTCTTTAGACGACTCGTCTTGCTTGCCTATTCTAAGACGGATTTTGCCAGCCTGTCGCTTAATGAGGCTTGCAATCTCCGGAGAAATTTCACCAAAATCAATGTTGCCGTTGCTTGTGAGTACAAATCCGCCTGAGTATTGCTTTGGATTTCCCTGCATATCTACATCTTCACCACGCACAATCCGCTGATATTCTCAAAATCACTGTCTGCGGTCACAAGCTCTAAATCGGCGGCAAGGGCTGTGGCAGCAATCCAAATGTCATTTTCGGGAATGGGACGGCCTTTTGCTTTTAGATTTGACTTGATTTTTCCGTACATTTTGGCGACTTCCAAATCAGGTTGCAGGACTTTCATCTGCTCGCAAAAACAAAAATAGTTTTCTCGGTTGAAATCTGATTTTTTAGACAGCTCCGCACCGTACATTAGTTCACCGACACTGACTGAAGAAACATAAAGCTGCTCCATATCATCAAAAAGAGAAAAAAACTCTGTTTCGCCTTTAAAAAACCGTATTATGACATTTGTGTCGATTAGCTTACCATTCATTCAAATCAACCTTACGACATTCCTTGATAGCAGCTTCCATTTGCGCGGCAGATTCGGAATCCAAAGAACCGAAAAAATCTTTGATTAACTTTTGAGAAGCTTGTTTTGCACTTGTAACCAATCTTTCATATTCTGCAACTGGCAAAACCACGGCTTCCATTTCGTTATTGCGAATGATTGCAATTTTATTTAATGTACGGTTTGAGAGTTCTGTCAAAAATGTAGAAAACTGCCGGACAAGCTGTGTCGCTGAAATTATTTCTTTTCGCTCGAATGTAACCATAATCTCACCTCTTACATATTATTATACATCTTATTCTGCGTATTTCAACCATTCTCCTCCCCAATCTAGCATTTTCCCCATTTTTCTGATATTCTTTTACATTACAACATGAAACCACGAATTTACGACAACAAACCTCTCAAATCTTTTAATCCTCTCGTTGCCTACGCGGGCGTGCTTTTTGGACCACCGAGTTTTATTACGAACTTCAAATGTTTCGCTACAATTCTCAAAGAATTTTTCTTTTTGCAATATTTCGAAAAATTTCATATCCTGCACATTCCTGTCGTGCATGTTGACCATCCGCTCGACAAAAAAATTCCGTTTACG
>NZ_JAFRNB010000114.1 GCF_017430385.1 Treponema sp. | reverse complement strand
TAACTGGCAGGCAGGGGCATTGCCTATGGAGAAGGGTGAAAAAGGCTTCACAGTTGTGAAGAAGTTCTCAGCGGGAACAACAGTAAAATACAAGTTCATCGTAGACGGAAGCTGGACAACAGACCTTAAGGCTCCGGACTTTATTGATGACGGTTTTGGAGGCAAGAACTCACTTGGAGATCTTGATGCCCTTGCAGGAGGAAATGAAGATTCATCAGCAAAGAAAAAACCTTCTATCAAATTCCAAACATGGAGTATGGTTGGCTTCCAGAGTCTGTGGGATTTGAAGGTTGACGGAACAAAAGATGACGGCAAATTCAGCGAAAAAGACGCAGAATTGAACAGTACTGGCGTTGGTGCAAAATCATGGTTCAAGTTTGGTGGAAACATCACACCTCATGTACCTATTTTCGTTGAGCTTTGTCTTTTTGAAAACGATGCTTTCAATAACATCTACAACCGCGACAAGCTCCGGGCTAAAGACGGAATGAAAAATGCTGGAACAGATGTTGCATTCGATCCAATGTACTGGCTTGGCGGAGAACAGGCAAAATGGGCATATCTTGGTCAGTTCATGATTGGCGTTGAATTCCCATGGCTCAAATATCAGACAGGCTACCGAAACGCAAAACTCCCACCTCACACAAATGTAAACTGGGTAACAGTTGATCAGGACTGGGAAGCAGGTTATTCAGGAACTGGCGGTTATACGCAGTGGGCAACAGGCGAAAAGGTAAAGGAGACTTTGGAGTCAGTCACAAGTGGAGCGGTCTCAGGATTTGAGGCAGTGTTTGCCCCGAACCGAAGTGCAGACCGAGCAGGAAATCGCTACGGACTGTACACTTACCTCGACATGACACTTCTCAACAACCATTATGTTGATTTCCAGTACAACGGTGCTTATGGTGAAAAATACGACACTATTTTTGACACAATCTACGAAAGTGACTTCATGCTTGGTTACAAAGGTGTGTTTGGAGATGCAATCGTAAGAATGAACGGCTTGATTAACAGCTACGGTTCGAGTGACAACAAAGACGGAACAAAAACACTGTTCACCCCTGCAGCATCAGATGTAGGTATGGTAAATGATGATGTTGACAACAAAATGGACAACACAGCCGCAAATGTCAACATCTCTTACAGTCATGATTTCTTCGATGCAACTGTCGGATTCCGCTATCGAGGTGCACAGGCAAACATGATGTATGTCGAGGACAACAACTCCGATGACCATAAGCACATTCAGGATCAGCTCGGCAAAGTCAACCGCTGGCGAGCATGGTTCGACTTGAACACATATCCTACAGAATCACTCTCAATCGGTATCAACCCATATATCGAGAAAACTCTAAATACCGACTATGACAAAGTTACAAACAAGGGTTTCAAAAACAAAGACACAACTTTGATTTATGTCAAGCCTTATGGTGAGTTTGATTTCACTGAGGATGCAGCTCTCAAATTCTACGCTGAGACAAAATATGTCACAGAAGATGAAGACAAATTTGTAAACGGCGGACTCAAAGAATCGAAGAACTTCATTCTTGAAGAAGCAGGTTTGCGATATGAGCAGAAACTTGATAGTGCGATCTCTTCATTCGCTGTTATGTACGGATATGACGCTAACAATGATATTGCGGCATTACATACACTCATAGCAGAAATGGGACTTCCATTCGGAATTAACGCTCAGTTCGGTGGTGGCTTGTACACAATCGATAACAAGAGTGCGGAGAACAACCCATTTGGATTCTTCCTCGGTCTTAACAAACAGGTCAACAAAGATTACAACACCATATTGTACACACACTTTGTATACAATATGGATCCTTACAAGAAGTTCGGCGACGGACAGGATACGCTTAACCTTGACAAATATACGCTTGACAGTGATGTAGATTACTTCTGGCACAAAGCAGCATTCCGCGTAGCCTTCAAGTTTGACTTCTAATCAGAAAGGAGAAAACAGACTATGAAAAAACTGAACAAAATCATATCGGCTCTCGCATATCTCTCATTGGCGGTGGGTATGTTCGTAGGGTGTGCAGACAACAACCCTGATTTGACACCTGTTGCGATTCCTACACATATCGTAGGCGGAATCAAACAGGCAGATGTAGACTCTGCAACATGGAAAGCAGAGGATAAGGATTCAAACGATTTCTTTCCGATTAAATTCAAAGAAACTGATGACGGGAAAGTCGCAGAATTCACATGGAAACAGGATTCAAACAAATGGTCGGCAGGTTATCCAACTGACACTCAGGAATTCCAGTTAACGCTCGGTCTTTCGTGGGACTCGGTTTGGGCGAACGGTGAAGAAATTGTCCTTAATGAAGACTATAAAAAAGTAACATACGGCAAAGGTGGAAAGAATCTCAAAATCACTGGCTTGAAACAGGGCGAAACATACACCATGAAAATCAAGATGGCTGGTTCCGATGTCAAGATTAAAGTAACAGGAAAGGCAGAGACATTCACTGAACTGACCTTGATTGCGAACGGTCTGCCTATAAAAATGGCTCGTCTTAACGGAACATACACGGCAAAAGTCGCAGCTTCTGACACAAGATTGACATATTCCATCTCGGACGGAACAAAAATCTGGGGACTTTCGGATGCAGATGCAGCTACATTCACAGAAGAGACTGAGTATACATATGTCGAAGTTAAAAAGGCATCTACTATCCAAGCGATGTCTCTGGTGTATTATAACTTCACAGCGACTTTAACCGATAAAGGTGCTCCTAAAGTAAAAATTGCTTCTAAAGAAGATTTGAAAGGTTTTGCCGCACGAGGTCTGTTTAATAAATGGGATATGACTTATCTATTGCAAGAAAATGATGACGGAAGTTTTTCCGTAACTTTTGAAGCAACAGCAGAGAGTTCAGATTTTAAAATTGCCAACGAAAACTGGAGCAAATCTTATCCAGCAGATATTTCAAAAACAACAGGTGAAAAAGAAACTTGGATTGCAGAAATTACTGCTGGTGGAAATGCTGTAGAATGTGATGGCCGTGATACAGGCGAAGCAAATTCATGTCTAAAGGGTATGACAATCGGAAAAAAATACATACTAAAAGTCACCCCATTAAAAGGAAAAATTTCTGTAAAACTGGAAGAAAAAAACTAGTTTTTTCAAAAAGCATCCCGCCGGGGTAATTCCCCGGCAACAAAGGGCTGGGCGAAAGTTCAGCCCTATTTTATAAAAATCATTTGTCCTTATCGAAAGACACACTTTCATAAAACCAAAGTGACTCTTTCCGTAAGAACAATTTTTCGTCCTTACACAAAATGTTCTTTGAAATTTGTGGGATTTGTCATTAAGTTGCATTTTTAGCAACGCAAGTGCAAAAAATCCAGGAAAAAGTTAATTATCAGGTCTCCGGCCTGTAAAAATATATAAAAAACATGGAGGAAAACATGAAAAAATGTTTCAAGCGTTTTGCTGCGTTTCTTTGTGCAGCGACTTTGTTGTTTTCGCTCTCTTCTTGCAAGAGTGGCGATGACGACAACGAGAAAAGCGACAACAACGGCGGCACTTCAAAATCAATGAAAATCGCCCTTTACGGAGCGGACACATCAAAAACATGGAATGTCTGGGCATGGAAAGAAAAAGGTTCAAACGATGAGAACTACGACACAAAGAAATGGCCAGGCGGAACATATCAACTCTCCCAAAAAGATGCCAACGGTTGCGTTTATCTCAACATGAACATCGACACATCTGTTGACTTGGGGATTCTTTTCGTTTCTTCAAGCGGGACACCTCAAACAGGGGATATAATAGTTCCGAAAAATGTGCTGTCAGCAACTCAAGAGCTATACTTCACATACGCTACCATGAACTATTATACAAAGTTCTCAGACATGGCTGGTATTAAATCCGCTCAAATCACATCGGCGGACTGCAACACGATTGAGGCAAAAATCGTAGCGAGTACCGCTCCTGCTGCAAACGAAATAACTGTCAAAGACAAGGACGGTGCAGTCCTTTCTGTCACCGATGTCTCATTGAGCGGTATCACGGCGACAATAACAATTACAGGAGGAGCAATCAGCAAGATTCCATATACCGTCACATACTCTGATGAAACAGTAACAACGAACATCAAGAACGACCTCATCGATGACATTTTCTCTGTCAACGATTCAGAAGAATTCGGTGTCAAAGTAAGTGGATCGACAGCATCTTTCAATATATGGGCACCACTCGCAAGCAAAGTTCAGCTTGCCCTTTATGCAGACTCAACAAAAGTCTCTTCTGACACAAACGCAACTCTCAAAGAAATGTTTTTCGACAGTACAAAGGGCAACTGGACGGCAAGTAATGTTGATATCACAGGATTCAAATACTACAAATACGCAATCACAAACAACGGAAAAACAGTTTATGTATGTGACATCTGGGCAAAAGCCGCAAGTGCTGACAGCGTGGCAAGTCAGATTTGCGAAATTAATTCTGATTCAGAAGCAATTGCCACAGGTACGCTAGACCAATCTTATGGAACTAAAGAAGTCTACAAAAATCCATTTACAGGCTCTGATTACTCTGAAGCCGTAATCTACGAGATGCACATCCGAGATTGGAGCCGTGCTGTTGTCAGTGACTCAAAAGGAAAATTTCTCGACATAGCAAACAGCTCTGATATCATCAACTACCTGAAAGATTTGGGTGTCACACATGTTCAGATTCTCCCGATGTTCGATTACGCACAAACTAATTCTGACACGAACTACAACTGGGGCTACAATCTTTACCATTATAATGTACCGGAAGGTCGATATGTGACTGAAAACTACATAGACGGCACCCAAGCGGTCAAGGAAATGAGGCAGATGATTTCTGCACTCCATGATGCTGGAATTGCCGTAATCATGGATGTTGTTTACAACCACACAAGCGGAACAGGAAATTATTCGCTTTATGACAAGACAATTCCTCAGTATTTCTACAGAACAAAATCTGACGGAAGTTATTCAAACGGTTCTGGATGCGGAAATGAAATCGCCACGAATCACAAAATGGTTAAAAAATATGTGGTTGATTCTCTCAAACACTGGATGCTTGATTATCATATCAACGGATTCCGCTTCGACCTCATGGGCTGCATAGAGGCAAGCACGATGAAAGAAATCTATGATGAACTGTATAAAATCGACCCGAAAGTAATGGTCTACGGAGAGCCATGGACAGGAGGAGACAGTTCTGTTGTAAATGGAGCGGCGAAAGCTGGCAAGGCTTCACAAGGCTCTGGTTACGGTGCGTTCGACGATGATTTCAGAGACGCAATCAAGGGCGGAGAATTCGGCGGGTTCGCACTGGGTCAGATTCAGGGAAATTATGCAAACGAAACAAACCTTCTTCTCGGTCTTTGCGGCAAGCAAATAACCAAAAACAATAGGAACACGACAGGGCTTCCAAGTCTTGCACTTCACTATGCTGAATGTCATGACAACTACACGCTTTTCGACAAACTAGTTTATTCTACACTCACCACATTGAGCGGTGACTTAGCCCCGAAGTTTGAGGGTGCGTACAATTCTGTAATGAATGATTCAGACAAATTCTCAAAAATCAAGAATCAAGTCAAACTTGCTGGCGCGTACATTCTTCTTTCACAGGGAACACCATTCTTGAACGGCGGTCAAGAATTTCTTCGCACAAAGAAAGGCAATCCTGACAGTTATGCTGCTGACAAAAAAGGCGGAATCTCATGGACGAATACGACCGGCAAATATAACATCGATGATGTAAACACGATTGACCTAGACATGAAGACAACAAATGCGGACGTCTACAATACTTACAAAGGACTAATTGCACTGAGAAAAGCAAATAAGACTGTTTTTGGTGCAAACACAAACGCAAAAGCCGAAAAAATTGAAAATGGATTCACGAAATATTTCCCAACGGGCGAAGGCGGAGATTTTCTTATTTACTTTAACGCAACAGATGAAGGAAAAGATATCACCACCACCGGCTACGGCAAATTCTTTGATGTGAGCAGTGGTACTCCGACAGAGAACACCACGATTCCAACATCAATTCCTGCACAAAGCTTTGTAATCTTGAAAAAATAGGAAAAGAATGTTCTAAAATGAACTGAATTTCCGGCACACCACGATTTCCTTTTTCATGGTGTGCTGTTTTTTTGCTTTTTAATTGAATTTTGACATTATTTCGTGATAAAATAAATCAACATGGAACATGGAATGATTACATCAGCTTCGGGATGGCGAAAAGTATTCGCAATTTCGGGCGATGAAAATGACAATACAGCACAAATCAGCGAGAACGACAAGATTCTTTCAGGAATCGCGGCCGAGGTTTTCGCAGACTATATAATAGAAAGAACTTCCTCACCAACCGTCATTTTGGGGCAGGACACGCGTCCAACAGGCAAAGCAATCTGTGAAGCCATGCTCAAGGTTCTTGTTTCAAAAAATATCAATGTTAAATATCCCGGATTTATCGCAGCCCCGGAGATTATGGCTTACGGAAAGAACGCTTCTGGATTCATTTACATTTCGGCAAGCCACAACCCGATCGGCCACAACGGAATCAAATTCGGTCTGGACGACGGCGGTGTTTTGAACGGCACTGAAAATGCAAAACTGGTAAAGGCTCTCAACGAAAAATGTGCTTCTCAGTCAGAAATCGAGCGAATTAAAGCAATTTTGAACGAGCGTAAATCTCCAAAAACTGCCAATTTCCCGGAAGAAGCCCACGATGAGTCAAATGAAGTGATTGCCAAAAGCCAAAAGTCAAAGGTTGAGGCAAAGCAGGCTTATTTGTCTTTCTCAAAAGAAGTAATTTCTGCAACAGCCGACAAATCCAGTCAGGATGCACTTTTCTCAAAAATAAAGCAGGGCATTTCTGAAAATCCGCTCGGAATTATTGCCGACATGAACGGCTCTGCTCGCACTCTTTCAATTGACAAGGCAGTTTTCAAGGATGCAGGCATTTCTTACTACGGTCTCAATGACGAGCCTGGCAAAATCGTACATGCGATTATCCCAGAGCCAGAAAATCTTATTTGGTGCGCAAGAGAGATGGAAAAGTTGCAGGGCGAGGGGCATACCGAAGTCAAGTTCGGTTACATGCCAGACTGTGACGGCGACCGCGGAAACATTGTTTTCTGGAACGAAAAGACTAAAAAAGCCGAGGTTTTGAAGGCACAGGAAGTTTTTGCGCTTTCAGTCCTTTCAGAGCTTTCTTACATGAAGTATCTTGATGAAGTCACTGGTGGCGATTGCTCAAAAAATCTTGCGGTGGCGGCAAACTGTCCTACTTCAATGCGAATCGATGAAGTCACAAAGGCTTTCGGGGCAAAACTTTTCCGTGCTGAGGTCGGTGAGGCAAATGTCGTCAACCTTGCGCGCAAAAAGAGGAGCGAAGGATTCACCGTGCGTATTTTGGGCGAAGGCTCTAACGGCGGTAACATCACTCATCCGGCAGCAGTCCGTGACCCGCTCAACACGATTTTCGCGCTCGTCAAGCTTCTCGTTCTTCGTGATTCAGAAAATGGCGGCAAAAAAGTCAGAGGATTGTTCCACATCTGGTGTGATTCACAAAATCTTCCATATAATAACGACTTCACGCTTTGCGATGTGATTGAGACACTTCCAGTTTATTGCACAACAGGTGTCGCAGAAGAGCGGGCGATTCTCAAAATCAAAACGACTGATCATTCAGTTTTAAAAGCAAATTTCCAGAAAATTTTTGAAGAAGAATGGAATTGCAAAAAATCCGAACTTTCTTCAAAATATAGTATTGAAGGTTACGAGGCAATCGGCACTAACGGCACCGAAGAAACCCGCAATCTTTCTGACTATTCAAAGAACGGCAAAGGCGGCTTAAAAATCCTCTTTACCGGCAAAAACAAAGAGCCTCTCGCGTATATCTGGATGCGAGGGAGCGGCACCGAGCCTGTTTTTAGGGTTCTGTGCGATGTAAAAGGCAACAATTCAGCTGAGGAACATGACCTTCTCGAATGGGAGCGGGCAATGATTCTGAAAGCAGATAATTTATAGGAGTAAATCATGGAAAAAGCAGAGATTCTTGAACGCGCGAAAAAATATATCGCCGAAGAAAAAGATGAGCGATTCCGCAAAGAGGTTGAGGAACTTGTCGCAAAAGCAGACGACAAAGATGCTCTCGCAGAACTTGAAGACCGATTCTATCAGACACTCGAATTCGGTACAGGCGGCTTGCGTGGTGTAATGGGCGGCGGAACTAACCGCATGAACACTCTTGAAATCAACCTTGCAACTCAGGGCTTGGCAAACTATGTTCTCAAAGCATTCCCAGAAAAAGCAAAAGACGGCACTTTGAGCGCAGTCGTAGCTTATGACTCACGCAAAAACTCAGATGTTTTCGCAGAGGCAACAGCACTCATTCTTGCAGCAAACGGAATCAAAGCATATCTTTTCACAGGCTTGCGCCCAACTCCAGAGCTTTCTTTCGCAATCCGCACGCTCAAAGCTCAGACAGGTGTTGTAGTAACAGCTTCTCACAACCCGCCACAGTACAACGGCTACAAAGCTTACTGGGACAACGGCGCACAGGTAATCGAGCCGCATGATGTCGGCATCATCAAAGAAGTAAATGCCGTAAAAGAAATTAAGACAATCTCTAAAGAAGAGGCTATCAAATCTGGCAAGCTCATTCTTATCGACAAAGAAATCGACGAGAAATTCTGGGCTATGTGTAAGGCTCAGCTCTTCCGCCCAGAGCTTATCAAAGAAAAGGCTTCATCTGTTAAAATCGTTTACACTCCTCTCCACGGAACAGGCGCAATGCATGTCGAGAAGGTTTTGGGCGATTTGGGACTCAAAGTTATCACAGTTCCAGAGCAGCGTGAGCCAAACGGTGCATTCCCGACAGTTGAAAAACCAAATCCAGAGGAAGCTCCGGCACTCAAAATGGCAGTCGCACTTGGCGAAAAAGAAAAGGCTGACTGTGTAATGGCAACTGACCCGGATGCAGACCGCTTCGGAACAGCATTCCCTGGAAAAGACGGAAAATTCGTTCTCGTTACAGGAAACCAGATGGGCGCAATGCTCTGTGAGTATGTTCTTTTGTGCCGAAAAGAATTGGGCAAACTCCCTGCAAATTCTGCAGCTATCCGCTCAATCGTAACATCTCCGTTCGCAGACTACATCTGCAAAAAATACGGCGTTAAGATGCACGAGTGCTTGACAGGATTCAAGTGGATTGCAGCTGTTGAGGATGAATTCGAGAAAGCAAACACCGAGACTTATGTTTACGGATTTGAGGAAAGCTACGGCTACAAAATCGAAAAAGATGTAATGGACAAAGACGGCGTTTCTGCAGCAGCAATGTGTGCCGAAATGACTTTGTACTGGGCTTCAAAAGGCAAATCAATCCTTGAGCACTTGGACGACATGTACAACGAGTACGGATTCTTCGAGGACAGAGCAATTTCTCAGTATTTCCCAGGTTCAGCTGGTAAAGAAGTTATGGCCGGAATCATGACAAAACTCCGCACAGAGGGCTTGAAGACTTTGGGCGGCAAAAAAGTTCTTGAAATCCGCGACATCGGAGAAAGCGTTGCATTCAACCCGGAAAATCCTTCTGCAAAAACAGAAATCAAGCTTCCGAAGTCAAATGTTCTCCAGTTCGTACTCGACGGCGGCACAATCGTTTCTGCCCGACCTTCTGGAACAGAGCCAAAAATCAAGTTCTATGTCAATGCCCGAACAGACACATCAGCAGGACTCGATAAGGCAAAAGCTGAGAGCGCAGCTGTATGTGACGCAATCACAGCAGACATCAAGAAAGTTCTTGAAAACGCATAAGCAAACGGAAAACTGAAAGTGGAAAGCTTAAAATGAAGTTCCCTGCTTTCCACTCTTTCCAGTTTTTTTAAGGCACAGGAGTTTTTTCCTGTGCTTTTTTTGTCCAAAATTTATTTTAAATTTACCTGAATTTTAACTTGACAGATATTAATGGGGGGGGTACGCTTATATAGAAGTTTTTATCATTTTACAGGCGAGCCATAAAAAATTCGCCCAACTGAAGGAAAATATGAAGAAACTCACCCGTAACCTGCTGTTTCTGGCAGCGATTATCGCAGCCGTGTTCGTATTGGATAGTTGTTTTCATGGTTCAGGCTCAGATTTATCCGAAACGACCGCTTCTTCAACACCATTCAATTATAATTACCTTATTATCCAGTTCCCGGCGACAAAAGGAAAAACTCTCAAAATTAGTCCTAAAAGCGCAGGAATGTATTTGGGAGCAGGCCTTAAAGCATCTTGCAGCATATCAAAATCAAACGCTTCGTTCGGGCTGGGCTTAGCTGTCTGGCTTGATTTGGACATCACTATAAATTCCCTGAATGTAATCCTTGATCAACTGGTAAAAGGCGGTGTAAAAGAAGTAGGCGTTCCGCTTGTATTCGGCACTTCTGCTTGTTAATCACAACCTGATATTCTATCCTACACCAGTGCGTTGGGAACGCCGCAATAAGTAGAATTTCGGGAAGCGAGAAAGATCAAAACAAGGTGAGTCTTAACATTCTTGCTGTGGGTTTGCAACATTTTCTATCTTTGCATAGAATAGTTGTATGAAATCACACTTGCATCTTTTGAACGATTACCGTCGCATGAACCGCCTCGTTCAAAGCGGGGCGGTTTTTTGCGCCTTGGACACTGAGACTACCGGCCTCAAGCCGACAGAGGAAAGGGTTATTGAAATTGGGGCGGTCAAGTTTGATAAGTCAGGAGTTCTCGGCACTTTCTCAACTCTGGTGAATCCCCGCGTATTGATTCCGCCTTTTTGCCAGGAACTCACGGGAATTACGAATAAAATGGTCTTCGGGCAGAAGGAATTTCATGAAATAGCACCGGAACTTCTTGAATTTCTGGATTCTTCTATTATAGTAGCTCATAATGCGCAGTTCGATTTACGATTTGTGAACGCAGAGCTTGAGCGCATGAATCATGAAATCCTGCAGAACAAAGCAATTGACACTCTCAGATTCTCACGCTGGGCTTATCCTGATAACGGACACTGGACATTGCAGTTCCTTGCGAATCAGCTTGGAATCGAAGTGAAGTCCGCACACCGCGCAGAAGACGATGCCAGAGTCTGCATGGAAATTTTTCTGCGCTGCATTTCAGACACAATGGACAAGCAGAAGCCTGCGTTAGGGATTGTAGGGGCGGCGGCAGCCGTTGCGGAACAAAGTGGAGCAATGTAGTGCGAGAGCACGGAATCCAAACGAGCACGACAACGATAGTGCTCGCGGAAAGCCCGACCCTAGGGAGCGACGGCTGAAAGCCGGCAAAATGCTCCAGTGGAGCATTTTGAGCGAGTCTCCGAGCAGCTGTGCTGCGAAGGCTAGGGGAGCGCCCTTAATTTTCTATTTTCCCTCTTAGTGCCAAAATAATTGACAGTACCTCTTTACAATGATAAAATATTTATCACTTTATTTTAAAACAAGGAAAGATTTATGAAAAATAAGATGCTTTGGATTGGATCAGTTTTTATTCTTATCCTTTCAGTAATTTGTTTCGTCGTTTTCGGAGTCGGCACTGAGCTGATTCGTGCAATTACAGGCGAGAGCAACGGAACCTCATTCGGAAAATACAACGGCAAGGACATCGTTCTCGCACCGGGAACAGATTTTGCAAATGCTGTCCAGAATTACACAAACTATTACCAGTATCAGGGTCAGGAGCTTGACCAGTCTGCATACTTCTATATTTACAACTATGCTTTCAATTCTGCAGTTCAGTCTGCGGCTTACAAAGATGCTGTAAAAAAATCAGGCTACAAACCAAGCGGAAAGGAAATTTCCCGCGCAATGCTCCCACATCTCCTCAATGCAGAGGGTAAATTTGATCCAAAACTTTACAACAAGATTTCAAATTCAGACAAAGAGGCTATGAAAAGCGACATTTCTAATCAGCTCACTTGGCAGCGATTCTACAGCGATATGTTCGGCGGTTCAGAAACAGTTGGCAAATATGCCCTCTACGGAATCAAAACAAACGACAGCGAAAAAGATTTCCTCGCTTCACTCAGCAACGAAAAGCGCGCCCTCAAAACTGCGGCTTTCAACAAGGCTGATTACCCAGAAGAAGAAATCAAAAAGTTCGGAACAGAGAACGCTTCACTTTTTGACAGCTACTCACTTTCTGTAATTACAGTAAAAGACGAGTCTCAGGCAAAAAAATTGTACGGTCAGCTCACAAACAACGAAATCATCTTCAAGGATGCTATCACAGAATATTCAGAAAAGTATTACTCAGACGGTGACGGCGTTGTAAAACAGAACTACGCTTATCAGATTAAAGAAAACCTTGAGAACGAGGCAGATTTTGCAAAAATCGACACTCTCGCAAAGGATGCAGTCAGCGAAGTAATCAAAACAAACAAAGGTTACTCAATCTTCCAGAGCACAGGCAGCAAAAAAACAGCTAGCCTTGACGACAGCGCAACTCTTGATGTTGTCAAAAATTACATCACAACAAACAAACAGGATTTGATTGAGTCTTACTTCATTGAAAAAGCAAAAGACTTGATTGCAAAGACAAAAGAGACAGGTCTCAATCATATTTTCGATGAGAAAAACGGTTTGACAGTTGAAAATATTCCTGCATTCTCTCTCAACTACGGAAATCTTTCAATCGCAGGCACTTTTGCTGAAGGAAGCGCAAAGGCTTTCGCAGGAGCAAGCACAAACGAAGAATTCCTCAAAAAGGTATTCTCTATGAAGAAAGGTGAAATTTCTGAGCCAATGGTCATGGGCAGCTACATCACAGTTTTCCAGGTCACAGACATTCAGAATGAAGCTGCAAGCGAAGAGCAGATTGAAAAAATCGCTTCAGAAACAGCAAATTACGACCAGACATCTGCACAGTCAGCTCTTCTTTCAAGTCCGAAAGTTGAGAACAATGTAACTTCCGTTTACTTCAACAAAATTATTAAGCAATAAGCGGAGCAAAATTTGCAAGAAAATATAGCGGGGAGCGTAAGTTCCCCACAAAAGCCCTGTCTGGTTCAAACGCCGCAGGGCTTTTCTGTTTCTTATCAGAACCGTTTTCTCTATTCAAAATACGCTCCGAGCAGGGCAATTTCTGGAGCAGTAAAAAGTCTTACGATTCTGCCTGGAACGCTTATTCTTGCACTCTCCCCTGCCCTTTGGCTTGGTCTCGAAGAACTTTTACAAAAACTTCCAGAAGATTGCTTTGTTCTTGGAATTGAAGCTGATGAGAACCTGCATGGATTCGCACAAGAAAGGCTTACTGAATTAAAAAAGAGCGGTACAAATCTTGCTCATGATAAAGTCGCACTTCTTCCTTTTTATGAAAATGATTTCATTGTGAATATTTTGAGCGGGGAACGGCCAGTTGAAGGACTGAACATTCCGCACATCTCAACTTTCCGCAGGAGCATTCCGCTTGAAATGAGCGCGGGAACACAATTCTGCAAGGAACAATATCTGGCACTTGCAAGTCTTGCGCAAAATACAGTCGCATCTTTCTGGAAAAACAGGATTACGCTCACAAAACTTGGTCGGCTTTACTCACGAAATCTTTTCAAAAATCTGGCAAATATTCCATGCACTGTGGATCTTCGGGAATTGGCACATAAAATCTCACAGCCGATTGTTGTATTCGGCGCAGGAGAAAGCATTGAGGAAACGGCCAGGAACATTCCAAAAGCATTGCTCGAAAAATGCTTTGTGATTGCAGTCGATGCGGCTTCTCCTTCACTCAAAGCAATGGAAATCAAAATCGATGCAATAGTCGCCGTCGAAGGCCAGCTTGCAATCGAAAAGGCTTATATTGGCGGGGTGGCAAAATCTTCTCTCATAATCGCGGACATTACATCCAGAAAAGCCGTCACACGCCACACACAAAAATCAATCACTTATTTTGCATCAAAATACACGGACTCAATTTTTTTCAAACATCTTACTCAAAAAGAATTTTTCCCGCCAACAGTTCCACCGCTCGGCTCAGTTGGTCTTACGGCAGTCTATATCGCCCTTCTTTTGCGTGAAAGCGTGAATGTGCCTGTTTTTGTAACCGGCCTTGATTTTTCTTTCTCACTAGGCCGAACACACGCAAAGAACGCACCGGCACACATTGCCCGCCTTAGCACAGCGAACAGATTAAATCCGGCTGAGAATTATGGGGCTGCTTTCCGTACAGGGGCTAAAAAAATATTGGGGAAGAACAATATTCCTGTTTTCACGGATACAGCCCTCGAAGGCTACGCGAAGGGTTTTATGGACACATTCAAAAGTCTTCCGAATCTTTATGACTGTGGAGCACAAGGAATCCCGCTCGGAATACAGCAAATTGCTTCGGAAAAAGTAAAAGCGTATTTAGAGACAATCAAAGATTCTTCATCGTCATATAGGGGAACAGAAGGATTGGGCAATCTTCCATCAAATGAAAATTTGCTTCATTTTGCTTCAACTGGCGAGAATGTCACTCTGACTGTCCGAGAATATCTTGAAGCCGAAGAAAAAGCCCTCAACCGCATAAAAGAGCTTTTGATGTTCGGAAAGGATGTCGCAAGCTGCTCTTGCTCGCTCGAAGATGAACTTGAATCACTGATTGCACCAAGGGAATATCTTTTTCTGCACTTCCCTGACGGCTACAAATGTCAGACTAACGATTTGAGTTTCTTAAAGAGAGTGCGCGGCCAGATTGACTTTTTTTTGAAGGACATAAAGAACAGCATCGCCCAAGATTCGGGTATTTGATTTATAATTTATGGCTTGTTTAAAAACAACATTCACTATGTTCCATTATAAAAAATTACGATGCTTTTTAGTTTGTCATTTTCTGTTTTAAATATGGCGCTGTTCTAATTCTCACATTGTCATCAATAACAACGCCAAAATCTTCTGCGTATAAAACTGTAAGCGTTATTAAAAAGCAAAAAAACACAAGAAACTTTTTCATTTCTCTCTCCTTTGGTATTTTTTGTTCCAGCTACTCTTCCTTCTCTTTAAGAACGGCGAGGAATGCTGTCTGCGGAAGCTCGACATTACCAATCATCTTCATGCGCTTCTTTCCTTCCTTCTGTTTTTCGAGGAGCTTTCGCTTTCGGGTGACATCACCGCCGTAACACTTGGCAAGAACATCCTTTCGCACAGGATTGACTGTCTCGCGCGCGATAATCTGGCTTCCGATTGCGCCCTGAATGGCAATCTTGAACTGCTGGCGGCTGATTTCGCCCTTCAATCGCTCGCACACTTTTTTGGCACGAACGGCAGCTTCTGGCTTATAAGCAAGCTGGCTCAGAGCATCGACAGGCTTTCCGTTGAGCAAAATATCGACCTTTACCAAATCGGTCTGCTGATAGTCAGTGATTTCGTAGTCGAATGATGCGTAACCACGGCTGTAGCTCTTCAATTTATCGTAGAAATCAAAAAGAACCTCAGCAAGCGGCATCTCATAAGTAAGCTCGACGCGTTTTTCGTCAAGGTAAGTCATATTTTTCTGAACGCCGCGCTTTTCGGTACAGAGATTCATGATTGAGCCGATGTAATCAGTCGGCGTGATAATCGTTGCCTTGATGTACGGCTCCCATGCTTCCTGGATTTTCGTTTCCGGGAACTCCGTAGGATTATCGATAATCTGCTCGGTGCCGTTGGTCATCTTTATTTTGTACTGAACGCTCGGTGCCGTGAAGATTACGGCCTGGTCGTAGTCGCGTTCCAGGCGTTCCTGAATGATTTCAAGATGCAAAAGCCCAAGGAATCCGCAGCGGAATCCGTTTCCAAGAGCAAGTGAATTGTCTTTTTCGTAAATCAATGAGGCATCGTTGAGCTTGAGCTTTTCCATGCTCTCTTTGAGTTCTTCGTAGTCGTTTGAATCAATCGGGTAAATTGAAGAGAAGACTACAGGTTTGACATCCTTAAAGCCACCAAGTGGCTCCGGAGCCGGGTCGCTGGCCAAAGTTACTGTATCACCTACCCTGACATCGCTTACAGTCTTTACGCCCGCAATAATGTAGCCTACATCTCCAGCCTCAAGATACGGGGTCTCCTCGTAATTGATTTTGAAAATACCAATCTGGTCAACTTTGTAGTCAGTGTTATTCGACATAAAGCGGATGACATCGCCCTTTTTAATCCGGCCTTCTTTTACACGGATGTGGATGATAACTCCGCGGTATTCATCGTAATGGCAGTCAAAAATCAAAGCCTGAGCCTTGCCGTTCGGGTCTCCTGAAGGAGCCGGGAATTTTGTGACGATTGCTTCCATTAAATCATCAATCCCCTCACCAGTCTTTGCGCTGACAGGAACGGCATCTTCTGAGTCAAGACCTAGGTCATGGTCAATCTGTTTTTTGATTCTAGGCAAATCCGCGCTAGGAAGGTCAATCTTATTGATTACAGGAACGATAGTCAAATCCTGCTCCATCGCCATATAAAGGTTTGAGACAGTCTGGCTCTCAACGCCCTGTGAAGCATCAATCAAAAGAAGTGCGCCCTCACAAGAAGCAATGGCACGGCTGACTTCGTAAGAAAAATCGACATGGCCCGGAGTGTCAACAAAATTAAGCTCGTAATCGTTTCCGTCTTTTGCATGATAAGGAATTGTGACGGCCTGACTTTTAATTGTGATTCCGCGCTCTCGCTCAATGTCCATGTTATCAAGAATCTGATTCATCATCTGGCGGTCATCAATAATCTTCGCTTTTTGAATCAGGCGGTCTGCAAGTGTAGATTTTCCGTGGTCAATGTGCGCAACGATACAAAAATTGCGCTTGTATTTCATTTCTGTCATAGTTTCAAGATTCTCCTAAAAATAGTAAGGGCTGTCAAGTTGAGCACCAATCGCAACTACACCTTCAAGATAGCCCTTTTTGCGATAATGTGCATAAATTTCAGCATAAATGATTGAATTATCATCATTCAGTTTGACATTTCTTATTTCAACAGGGTCGTTCTCGGAAAAGCCCGACTCGTCCGCGACAGACCCCTTGATAATCTGCTCAATCGAATACTTTTTGCTGCTCGATGTCGAAACAGGCAAAAGCTTCATTCCAAAAATCGGAACAAATGACTTCGCGATTATGTCACCTTTGTAAATATTATAGCCGGGATGCTCAGGCCGCGCTCCAAGATAAATATCCGCATCATGGAAGTCTGAATCTCCTCGGCGATACTTAATTTTAATGACTGATTTTGCCATATTCCTCATAAGAACGGCCTGCATGTCTTCGAGCGTCGTGATTTTCTGGCCATCAGCCTCGACAATCAAGTCACCGGGAACAATTCTTGAGCGGCTTGCGCTTGCCCCAGGGAACACATACTGAACTTCAAGCCCCGCCTCTTTGCCAAATTCTTTTTTGGTGTGGCCGTAACAGCCGAGCCAGGCATGTGAAACTTTTCCACCCGCATACAATGCAGGCAAGGTCTGCTTTAAGTATTCGACTGGAATCGCAAAATTCAATCCCTCGTACTGCAAAATTCCGGCAAAAACAATCGCCTGAACCCTGCCCTTCTCGTCAATACAAGGTCCGCCAGAGTTTCCGGAATTTACGGCAGCATCAATCTGCATGACAGAACCGAGCGTAAATAATTTTCGGTCGGTCGCACTCACAATTCCGCTCGTGAGGGTGCGCTCCAAGCCGACAGGAGAACCGATTGCATAAATCTTGTCGCCGACATCCAAATCAGAGCTTGAACCAAGAGAGAATATATAAGGCGCATCAACTTCCGTCTTTAGGAGAGCCAAATCAATCTGCGGATCGTAGCCGATAACTTTTGCAGGAATGCGGGTGTCGCTGTCTTCGGCAAGTTTTATGTAAAGGCGTGAATATCCTTCGCTTTTTTTGTCAACCAAATCGGAAATTACATGATGGTTCGTGACTATGTAGCCGTCTTTAGAAATGAAAAACCCAGAGCCGATAACGCGGTCAGCGAATCCCATTCCGCGCTCAACTCGGATTCCTTTGTCTACCCAAATCGTGACAGTTCCGCTTATATAGGAAGAAACTTTTTTTGCCTCGGCGGATTTTTCTCCGTTAAGACCTGGAACATTCTTCATCGACAAAGATTCAAGCTCTGAAAGCGACTTAGAAAGTTTTTCCGACAACGGAGAATCAAGTGTCACAAGTGATTTTTGGATTCTTCTTGCATTGTACCAGTCAGATTTTTGTACAGCCTTGTTGAATTCTTCCTCAACAGATTTTTCACAGTCAGAAATCGTCTCTTTATCGGCCAGAAGACAGGCACGCCAGAGAGCCTGCACAGGATTCTTTTCGAGCAAATCAAGGATTCGCTTGCGCTCCTCTTTTCGGGCATCTTCCTGAGTGTAATCAATGTCAGAATAAACATCTTTTGGGTCATGCACGGAACTGCAAGAAAAGAAAAGAAAAGAAATCGCAAAAAGAGAAATAATTTTTTTTAAGCTATATATATTTTTCATAGTTCTCAATGGGTTTTTAAGGGCAAAGCCCTTAGGAGAGGGGGTAGCGGCGCGCGGTTCAGGCACAGCCTTCACCGAGACTCGACTAAAAATTTGCCTCGCAAGTTTTTTCGCCTTCGGCGACCGTCTCCCTAAGGGGGAGCCATCCCCCTTTAATTGCTAATTATCTATCTCCATTCCGAAAATCATTTTTTCAATGCGCACGGCAAGGAATCGTTTTGGAGAAGCAAGTTCCCCGCTCTCGACTATAGTAGAAACACCCTGCTCATTGATTTGGTTAATCTTTTTTATGATATTGTCCTCATCATCTTTTGAGCCGACCCGTGAAATCCAGTAGAAATTCTTTGAAAGGCCCTTTGTAACAGAAAGATTTTCATTTCCTTTTTGAACAAGAACAGGAATTCCGTCCTCAGACGAGACCGTAACCACAGAATCTGTAAGCGGTTGATGAAATTTTGCCTGCTCCCGAAGCTTTCCGTCAATCTTAGAAGGCAATTTTATGTACTGAACATCCCATTCACCGTCGCCGTCAGTGTCCCAGGAAGAAATTTTTCCGGGGATTTTTGCCCCTTCTGTCGCAGGAAGATATTCCTCGGTAAAATCCGGGATTGTGTCGCCGTTTCGGTCAACAGTGATTTTTTTGACATAGAAGCCAGTTCCGTGAGCCGGAGAGCCGAAAAGATTTGTCATAATCTGCATTTCATCATTTGTCGAGATGAATTTTTCGGTTTCGTCAGTTGAAAAGCCGTAGAACTCAGAAGTTTCAAAAAGGCCGTCGCCGTCAACATCAAGCTTGCGTGAGACAGGAATTCCCTTTTCAAACTGAGCCATTGCATAAATCTTATCGCCGACGGAATAGCTTGCAATCTGTGCGACACCGTTCAAAAGGCTCACCTGAATCACAGCTCCATCACGCTCCTTAGAAGGAATTGAGTAGCTGAGTGAAGAGCGAAGCAAATCCTGTCCAGACATGGAATTAGAAGCTTTCAAAAGAACCGGGATAAAGAAATCAAAGCCGAGGCTCTTCTGAACTGATTTATCAGGCTCTACCTCAAAAGGTGTCCATGAAAGAGTTTCCGCAATCAGAACGAAGCGCAAGTCAGCATGATTTTCAGCCATTCTGTAATTTGCGGCGGAAATGTAAGGCCAGGCTGAATATTCCAGCTCCAGTGCATTCTCTGCAAGAGAGATTTTTAACGGAACGCCGAAGTCGCAGCTTGCAGTCCATTCTTTTTCATCATCCTGATTGTCATCATAAGAAATTGTCTCCGGGCGACCGCGTTTGTAAACAACTGTGAGATTCGTAATCAAATCGCCGTCACAGTCAACGGTAATCGTGCCGTTGTAAGAATTAAGATACTCGGAAAATTCTTTTTTGACTTCTTCGCTCTTTAAGTGAGAGGCAAAATCTTCGAGAACAGAAAGCTCTATCGTCTTATCAGAGAACTGGTAGAAATAGTCGAGGGCCGCATCCTCATCTAAAAGACCGGCTTTAAGAGCCTCAATCGCGTACAAAGGCGACTTAAACTTCTTGGAATTGAAAGCCTTGAGCATACGGATTTTCTTTGATTCTTTTTTGCCAACTTTTTCATCGGAAGCAAAAATCGCCGCATAAATTTCAAGCTCGTTGTTCGCATTTTTATAAAGCGGAATCATAAGCGCGAAAGCATCGGCCAGAGTGCGGACATCCTCGGAAATAAAATTATTTTTTCGCAGAATCTGATACTCGTGAGTGTAGAAAAGTTCGGCGAATCGTGAGTCAGCTGGATAGACCCGACGAGCGGCATCAAGGCGTGTCCGTGCTTTTTTCACACTTTCCGCATCGCCAAGAGAATAATATGCCTTTGCACGGATATACTCAGCATCGGCAGAATAAATGAAAGGATCTGAGTCCAGCACTGAAAGAGACTGGACGAACTGCCGGCTAGAGCAGAGAATGTCGGAATACAAGATTCTCGCTCCGTCACGGTTGTAATCCACCCATTCGGCTTCGGTGAGAGCCGTAACGATAAGCGGAAGGATTGCAGATTTTTTTTCGCCGAGGTTCATCTGAGACACGGCCCGAAGATACCAAAGATCGGCGATTTTATCATCGTACGCAAGCCCCATTTTTGCGTTTGAATCAGCCTCGTCCCAAAGTTTTTCGGAAGCATTTTGTTTTGCGAGCTGGAGATAGCGGACAGCCGTGCGACGATTGGCCACCACAGCAGAATTCGAGATATTCTGAGCCGCCAGATCAAAAACTGAAATAAAGAAAACTGATGAAATTATGAATAAAGAAGCTACTTTTTTTAACATTAAAAAAATTCCTTTCTTATTATTCTACTATAAATTAGCTTATTCTACAATCCAATTTTTAAAACCAAGATGAAAACCTAACGCAGCTTTTAAAGAATTTTCTGAGCAGGAAGAAAGCTCCTCGACGACAAGAATTTTATCACGCTGATTTTTTGGAATTTTCCAGTCCGTGAAGATTTCAGGGAGGGATTTAAGCTTTCCATCCGATGTTTTGATTTCATCACCAGGAAGCGGACTCCGAACGAGCAAAGGAAGCCGGGCAGGAAATGAAATTTTCTGGGAATCAGAAGTTTTTGACACAAAAGAAAGAAGGCAGTTTTTGCAATCAGAAGATTTTTCTGACTCGGAAAGCCCTTGTTTTTCGCTGAGATTTTCCGAAGCTACAAGAAGATTTTCAATATCCGCCTTATCCCCGATTTTTTTTAAGAAGAAACAAAACCCGCTTTCAATGGAAGAATCATCTTCAGCAGGACTTTTTACATCAATGACTTCGAGCAAAAGATTCTCTGAATCAAGCAATACGGTCACATTCTCAAAAGAGATTTTCTGCGATTTTACTTTTCCCCAGGAAGCGATTTCCTCAAAAATGCGGAACGGGAAGCGGCCGCCCCAGCCAATTTTATTAAGGAAATCAAAGAAAACGCGGCGTTGAAGAGAAGGATGCAAGCCAAAGAAAAAATTGCGCTCGATTTTAAGAATACCCGGCAGCTGAGTTGGGGCTTCGGGGAGCTGAACCGGACATTTTTTGACCTGAGCAGAGCCTTGCTGCGAGTGAGCTGTGCCAAAAGCGCAAAAACTTTTCGCCGCACCTCTTAAAAAATCCTCATCAGAAGCCGCTTTTTTCGCCCCCGAAAGCACAGCGTTCTGCCAGCCACTAAAATTTTCGTTCAGGACAGGAACAAGGATATTCCGGATGCGGTTACGAAGGTAATTTGTATCAAAATTTGTTGAGTCCGTGCGCCAGGACTGATTTTTCTGCCGGAGATAGTCTTCAATCTCCGAACGAGGGATTTCAAGCAAAGGCCGAATAAATTTTCCACGCACCCGCTCGATTCCGCCCATCCCCTCAGTTCCGCTTCCCTGCAAAAAACGCATCAGCAAAGTTTCACACTGATCGTTCTGATTGTGAGCAAGGCATAGCGCAAGGAGATTTTCTTTTTTGATGAATGAATCAAATGCCTCATAACGAAGACTTCGGGCAACGGCCTCCACGCTCGAAGAAGATTCTTTTGAAAGTCCTTCGATTTTGCCGTGCAAGATTTCCTCGACATGACAAGGAATTCCAAGTTTCCCGCACAAATCTTTTACGAAAAGCGCATCCCCTCCACTCTCTTCCTTCGAACGGATTCCGTGATCAACAGTAATCGCACGAAGGCAGGAAGGCTCAAAGATTGAAGAAAGGGATATCAAAAGAGAGACTGAATCTGCGCCCCCAGAAACTGCAATGCCAAGCGGAGACTTTTGAGAAACCGAAGCAAAATCGATTCCGCAGGATTTGAGACCTGAGAGAACTTTTTTTTCAAACTTTTTCACATCAAGCATGGAAAGGCCCTATAAACAAAAAAATCCCCCTGTTTAAGGGGGATTCTGCAAAGCTGCGTGATTAGCGAGCTGGAGCTACGCTTACGAGTGAATCCTCAGCGTTTGTGAGGACAGTAACTTTGTCACCCAAGCCCATGTCTTTTACACGGAAAACATCGCCGATGTTAACACCAGAAACATCGATAACAACACGAGCTGGAAGATCCTTTGGCAAAGCCTTAACTTTTACCTCTGGAACATGTTTAACCATGAAGCCGCCTTTGAGAACACCTGCTGGTGTGCCCTTGTACTGAACTTTGTATGTGCGGACAACTGGCTTTTTGTTTGATACTGCGAAGAAATCAACATGAAGAACTGCATCGCTGATGATATTGTACTCTGTGTCGCGGATGAAAGCATCATATTTTTTGCCCTCCAAGTCGAGAGTAACAAGAGTTGTAGCTGTGATTGAGCGCCAAGCTTTGTTGAACTGAACTGCATCAACTGTTACAGATGTAGCTTTTCCAGCTTCATCATAAACTACAGCAGGAATGCGACCTGCAGCACGAATAGCTTTTGCAGCTTTTTTGCCTGTCTCTGAGCGAAGTTTTGCTTCGATAACAAACTGATCCATTTAAGAACTCCTAAAAATTTTATGGAAAAGCCTGCACGAAGCAAACAAGTTGAATAAGATTAGAATCTTGCACCCCATCGTTCGTCACGCCAGAGCTTTCCAAAATATATGCTGGGCCGACAGGATTCGAACCTGTGGAATGATGGCACCAAAAGCCATTGTCTTACCGCTTGACGACGGCCCAATAAAAGAGGAATAAATATTAACCTATAAATAAATTAAAGTCAATTACTCATCAGCAGCAGTTTCATCAAAATGCCCTGCGTTATACTCAGAAAGAATCTTTTCCTGCAAAGCATTTCTGAAATCAGCACTGATTGGATGAGCTACATCCTTATAATCACCATTTGCTGTTTTGCGACTCGGCATAGCGATAAAAAGGCCAGACTGACCTTCAATGACTTTTACATTGTGAACGACGAAACAGTTATCAAAAGTAACTGTAACATAAGCCTTTAACTTTCCTTCTGCCGTTACTTTTCGAATTCTTAACTCAGTGACTTCCATTTTTAAAAATTCCTTTTTGCTATAAAATTGATGTGACTCTACTTAATGAGCAAGCACACATTTCCATTTTTTCTGGCACTTTAAAAGAGCCTCTTTCGCAGAAGACTCAGATTCAAAGACACCAAAAACTGTAGCACCTGACCCAGACATATCCGCCCAGTCAGCTCCACATTCTAAAATATCCTGCAAGGCCTCGCCAATCAAAGGATATTTTTCGATAAGAACTGGAGTGAAGGAATTTGCAAACTCCCAAGCATCAACTGAACCGTAATAGAAACGCCTCAACTCCGAAAAATCAGGGCAAGAAACTTCTTTTCCTGATTTGTAAGCTTCATCAACCAAAGAATATGCCTCCGCAGTGGAAGAATGAATTCCTGGAAAAATCAGCAAAAAACTTAGATCTGTTCTGGGCTCAATTGGCTCGACAATTTCACCGCGTCCAGAAACTAAGGCACATCCACGACCTTTTTGAAAGAAGCCTGAATGCAAGAAGAAAAAAACATCGCTTCCGACCTGTTCTGCAACGGAGTCTGCCAAAGAATGAGTAAGCTCGATACCAGCCAAATCAGAAAGTGCTTTTAACAGGGATGCCCCGTCAGAAGAACCTCCTCCTAAGCCGCCACCAGCAGGCAAAACTTTGTGAAGCTCCACATCGATGCCGAAATCAATGCCTGTTATGTTACGAAAAGCTGTAAAAGTTTTCGTAAGGGTATTTTCCAGAGGGAGCCTCATTTGAGCACAGTTTATTACACATTTCGGTTCTGAAATGCGATGAACCTTAAGCTCGTCCGCAAAATCTAGTGTCTGAAAAATACTTTCGATGTTATGAAAGCCGTCCGCACGCTTTTTCAAGACTTTTAGTCCGATATTCACCTTTGCAGGAGCTTTGACACATACATCAGAAAACATAGCTTGTCTAGTATACCACGAGATTGCTAAAAGTCAAGCATTTTTTCGTACTTATTTATAGAAACATGGTGGCGAAATTTCAGAAAAGCTTCTCTCAGTTATTGACACGATGCAATTATAAATTTAAACTCTACTGTCTTTGATAAGGAATCATTATGCTGATTAACGATGAAATGAATGATGTTAAGGTTATGGCTCTCGGATTTTCATACACAGACGAAATCGATGAAAGCTATATAGATTCAGGTGATGAGGATGATTTTGATTCGCTCGATGATAACACCCTCAACAAATTTGATGATGACATCTACGACGACACCCTTGATGAAGACGATGTAAATGTCAGTTACGATTCCGAACCAGAAGATTACAACGACGAACTCACAGAAGATTATTCAGACGAAGAATAGCCTTTTCCCTTTGGACTAAGAAAATCAAATAAAAAAAACGGCGCGAAGAAGTGAAACGGCTTACGAAAACACTCTGTTTGTGCTGCCGCGCAAGCGGCAAATGTATATAATTACAAGCACAAACAGCGTGTAGCAGGCGAGCGGGCCTTCGCAGCATAGCTGCTCGGAGAGTCACTCAAAATGCTCCAGTGGAGCATTTTGCCGGCTACGCCGTCGTTCCCTAGGTTTCGATAAGACGTTTTCACGGCTGGGAGCCGTTTTTTTTATTTCAATTTTTTTCCGTTGTGCCAGAGTTTTTCAAGCTCATAGAATTCGCGGGCATCTGCGCTCATAAGATGAACGACAACTGGCCCGATATCAATCAAATTCCAGTCATCACCAGAAGCGGCCTTGTTGTGAGTGACATGGATTTCCATGCCGTTCTCTTTAACATAGTCCTTAATCTGTTTTGCAAGGCCCTGCCAATGAGCCGAGCTGTGAACCGTAGCGATAACAAAAAAATCAGTCCATGAGTTCAATTCAGAAACATCAATAACCGAAACATCATCAGCCTTTGAATCTTCAAGAATCTTTGCAATTTCAAGAGCTTCTTCCTGCGCTGTTTTCATAAAAATCTCCTATTTTTTAACATATCGTCCGTCAAAATCTTTTCCGAGGATAATCGTAAAATCCACATTCGACGCGCTCGTGCTGTCAGCATCATCAGCAACGGTCTCTTCGACGATATTTGAGCAACGAATAAAATCACCAAGACTTTTTGCAATCTCAGCGTTTCCAATATGATTTATGATTACCGTTTTGTCGTAATCATTAGAATCTGCGTTTCCTGTGCTAAGAATATCATAGCCCGCACTTTGGAGCAATGCCATAGTATTGCGCGCCAGGCCCTGGACAGTAGTTCCGTTCTGAATTTCAAGCACATAAGTTCGGTTTACATTCGCATTATCAAGTGAAATCAGGGAGTTTGACACCTGCTTGAAGACATCCTTGATAAGCTGGCCATCGTAATACGGGAAAAGAAGCGTTTTTCCGTCAACAATTCGCCTGGATCCGGTGATTGTCTGAGGAGTAAGATGCTCAGAATCAACCTGAGAAATAATCGTAACAAGACGGTGAAATTCTTTGTCATCAAGATTTGAACTCATCCGCTTGCTTATCGCCGCAAATGATTTTTTATCACTGATAATTTTTTCATTGCGGGAAAGAGCCGCAAAAAAAGCAAGTACGACATCCTGCCGCCGCTCAATCAAATCATCCTCATTCTCATCACTTCGCTCGTAATTCAGATAGCTCTGGATTTTGTCGCCGTCAAGGGAAACAACACCACTCGGCAAAAGCCAACGCTCACCCTCATCATTTTTGGCATCAATCGGCGAGGGAATAAAAACCTTCATGCCGCCAAGCATGTCCGTCAGTTCGCCAAATTTCGTAAGATTGAGATTTATATAGAAAGGAATGCTCTGACCGACAAGTTTCTCAATCTCTGATTTGTAAGCATCGATTCCTTTTTCAAGATAAACCGTCTCAATGCTGTCAACCCGCCCAAGACTTGAAAAAATCGCACCAGTATTCTCAAGGATATTTATGAGCGCGCCCCTCTGCGAGACAGGATAATAGATAAAAACATCCGTAAAAAGCACGCGGTTTTTATCTTCCATTACGACAAGGGTTTTGATAACGCGGTCGGTCTTGAGATTTTCATCAACCGTACTGACACGGAGCGAAAGTGCAAGACCAACCGTTACGGTAATAAGAATCAGAAAAATCAAAAGAAGAAGGAAAGCACCTTTATTTGAATTCGGATTGTTGATTTTCATGTTTAATTAACCACAGATTAACACAGATTAACACAGATTTTTATTTATGCTAATTTGAGTAATTTGCTCCTGCCTCCTTCAAAAGTTTTTCCCGTAATGCGAGAGATTCTGGGGCTACAGTTTTGCCTCGCTTTTCAAGATATTCAATATTCTCTTCAAGAACCGCAAGAACAATTCCGTG
>NZ_JAFRNB010000113.1 GCF_017430385.1 Treponema sp. | reverse complement strand
TGCAATCTGGCGCGCAATTTCAAGATGCGGAAGCTGGTCCTTTCCGACAGGAACGACATTTCCTTTGCAGAAAAGGATATCCACAGCCTGATGAACAGGATAAGTGTACATGCCTGCATTGAGCGGAATTGAAGATTTGGCCATCTCGTCCTTTACGGTCGGGTTTCGGTCAAGGTCACTCTTCGTTACGAGCGTAAGGAAAGGAACCATAAGCTGGTTTGCCTCAGGAACATGACTGTGCGGATAAATGCACACATTTTCGCCAGGCTCAATTCCGGCTGCAAGATAGTCGATTACGAGCTCTTTTGTGTTCTCGCTGATTTTGTCGAAAGCGTCATGGTCGGTCAAAACCTGATAATCCGCAATCAAAATCATCGTTGGAACGCCAAGTTTTGAAAGGCGGACGCGGTTTTTGAGCGAGCCGAAATAATGCCCGATGTGAAGGCGGCCAGTCGGTCGGTCACCGGTCAAAACACGGTATTTTTTGGGATTCTGGGCAATGTCTGCCTCGATTTTTTCGCTCATTCTCATGGCTTCAGCCAGGATTTTATCTGCATTTGTTTCTAATTCTTCTGACATAAATTCCTCTAAATGCAGAGATTATATCAGAATCGGGTGATTTTATCTATAAGAATTTTAAGGCGCGAATCAACTTGCAACGGGCTTTCCAGCCTTCGCTAACGCTCATTGCTACGCTCCCGCCGGTCGCTTCGCAACTAAAGGGCTTCCAATTCCGCGCGGTCATTTATTGTAAAAATAAAAATCCACTCGCTTAAAAAAAAACTAATCATTATAATTTCCAACCATGAAAAAACTTGCTTCAATCGAAAAATTAGAAAACTGGATAGATTCTTACCTCAACTTCGAGAAAACCCCAAAAAAGAACATTTTCTGGCTGGATACCATGAAATTCTTCTGTGAAAAATTCGGCCAACCACAGGATTTCGCACCCTGCTTCCATGTCGCGGGCAGCAAAGGGAAAGGCTCAGTCTCAATGTTTATCGCATCGATTCTGGATGAGGCGGGCTACAAAACAAGCCTTTACACTTCTCCGCATATTCTGGATTTTATCGAGCGGGTTTCAAGCCCAAGCGGAGCTTTTGAGGAAGAAACTTACAACCGTGCCGTCGAAGAAATCATGAGCGGAGTCAAGGCCATTCCGATCGAGGAGCTTCCGGGGCAAAGACCCATAACCTGGTTTGAGCTTGTCACGCTTTTTTCATTCTTGGTTTTCCGACAGGCAAAAGTCGACTGGTCTGTTTTTGAAGTGGGCCTTGGCGGGCGGCTGGACTCAACGAATATCGTAAACCCAAAGGTTTCGGTTATAACGCCGATTGAACTTGAACACACGGAATTTTTGGGCGACACTCTTGAAAAAATTGCCTTTGAAAAAGGCGGAATCATAAAAGAGAACACGCCTGTCGTAATTGCAAAGCAACGACCGGAAGTTCGTAAAGTTTTTGAAAAAATCGCTGCCGAAAAGCACGCCAGGGCAATTTTCGTGGAAGATGCAATTCAGAATCTAAGCTTTGAGATAAAAAATATATCAAACTGTATAAAAAATAATACTAATATAACTATCGGTAGTCAGAATTTTAAAGAAGATGGTATAAAAAATCATACATCTTCACAACAAAATCAAAACATCTCACTAATGAGCGTTAGTTTTTCTTCAAAAAATTTCAAAAGACCTATACAGACGGATACGCTATTGCTCGGTCGCTTTCAGGCTGAGAATGCCGCGCTTGCAGCCCTTGCTGTAAAAACAGCCCTTCCGAACATTAGTGAGGAAGTGATTGAGCGAGGCCTGGCAAAAGCAAAGCTTCCTGCCAGATTTGAAATCATTCAGGCTCCACAAAGCTTTGAAAATATTCCCTTCCTCGTGATGGACGGAGCGCACACAGTCAACAGCGTCCGCTTCACAATTGAAACAATGAATCAAGTTTTCGGGAAAACTGACGGTCGTAAGGAATCTGAAAATCAATTTTCAAAAAAAACTGCCGGTCGTTCGGAAAATGTAAAGGCATGTCCGGTGGTTGGAACGGAGCAGCAAAACTTCAAGCTGCCAAGTCGAAACCACAATTCAGAACAGGCCATTCGCCCAACACTTCTCTTCGCCTGTGCCGCTGACAAGGACGCGAAGGACATTGCCCCGCTTTTCAAAAATCAGTTTGATTCAGTATTTTTGACAAAGCCAGGAAATGTAAAACAGTCTGATCTGGAAACGCTCGCAAAGGCTTTTTCAGATGCAGAAATTCCCTACGACCTCAACGAAGATTTTGAAACGCAAATAAAAAAAGCGTTCGACCATGCGAACGCTAGTAAGTCAATTCTTCTTGTGACAGGCTCCTTCTACCTGATTGCCGAAGTGAAGAAATTCCTGCAAAATCACAGCATTATTTGCCAGCAGCCAGACAACTAACATTAAACTCTGACAGTCCTGACAAATAACTTTCGTACAATTTTCTAATCTTTTCATTTTTTGAAAGGATTAGAAAATCAAAATCATCAAGGAAATCTATTTTTCTAAGACTTTTTTCTATTTCCCACTTTTCATCATTAGCATTGGGATTAAAAAAAGCATTAGGCTCAAAACCATATTTTCTGCCTTTCAAAACCAATTCAAGGCTTTTTTCCAGTGCATTGTCATAATTCAAAAATTCGATTTTCCTTTGGATTCGCTCCAGCTCATCATTCAGCATTGAATAGCTGTAATACTGCTCTCCCTCTAGTTTATAAAAAAATCCTGCATCGTGCTGATTTTTTAATTCCGAAAAATCTCTCCAAAACAAGTCATAGCAAGGCGATTCTTCAGTTATGTCTTTAATTTTCTCACAAACTTCTCTTATATCTTCCTCTGTGTTTTTGCACTTGTAGGCATAATAAAAAACGGCCTCATATTTTGTCGCGGCATAAAAAATAAGGTTGTCATAAGCATCGACAAGCACGAAACTTTGTATTCCAGTATAGCCATATTTATCATTAGCTTTGTCATATAAATCTTTCTTAGGATCTTTGAGTCTTGTTTCAATCAGATTTTCTACCGCCATTCAAAAACCTCTTTTAGTCGATGTAAACTCTCGGAACCCGTTTTGAGATTCCGCAGGTAATTTCATAAGAAATCGTGTTGGTTGCCCGCGCAATTTCCTCGGCACTTTGGAGCGCGCCACTTTCTTCTGGCCCGAAAATCACCGCCTCGTCCCAGCGTTTGACTTCGCTTTCTTTGCCCAAATCAATCATGCACTGGTCCATGCAGATCCGACCTCGGACAGGATACGGCTTTCCGCCAATCGCAACTTTTAGGCCGCCGCCTTCCCTGCCCTCATTCGTCTGATTGAATCTTCGGAATAGACCGTCGTCATATCCAATCGGAAGAACTCCGATGTCGGTCTCACGCGAACTTGTCCAGGTACGTCCATAAGAAACTGAATGCCCTACGCCGAATTTTCTGATTGAGACAACTTTTGAGACAAGAGCCATCACAGGCTTGAGGTCAATTTTTTCGCCTTTTTTCTCGAAATATTCTCTTGTCAAATCACCAGGATAATAACCGTAGCAGATAATTCCAGGCCGGCACATGTCGAGGTGCATTTCAGGATTGTTGAGAGTAAGGGCTGAATTCGAGCAATGCCGGATTCCGGGGTCGATTCCGAGCTTTTTTACCTGCTCGCACGCAAAATTGAACCGCTCGAACTGTTTTTTTGTGTATTCGATGTCGTCCGCGTCCAGAGAATCAGCGACAGAAAAATGAGTGCACATTCCGCCAAGTTTAAGGACTTTTGTGTCCAGAATCATCTTCGCAAAAAAAGGAGCTTCCTCAGGCAAACAACCGATCCGCCCCATTCCTGTGTCCACCGCAAGATGAACCGGGAAATCTTTTTTGCCCAAGCGCAGGCAAGAAACTGCAATTCCTGTGATATATTCCTCGTCAAAAGCAAGCGGAGTCAAATCATTCTGAACAAGGTCGTCCATTTCGTCAGGCGAGCAAAGGCTCAGAACCAGAATCGGGCATGTGATTCCGGCCTCACGAAGCTGGATTCCCTCGCTGATTGCGGCAACGGCAAAATAGTCCGTGCCACACTCAATCGCAGCCTTAGCGCACTCAACGGCTCCGTGACCGTAAGCGTCGGCCTTGATTGCGACGCACATTTTTGAAGAAGGATTTATTTTTGAACGGATAACCTTAAGATTATGCCGCAGATTTTTCATGTAGATTTTAGCAATTGTTGGTCTCATAAATTCTATTCTATATATTCATCTTTTTTTGTTCAATCAAAATTTTTATCTTGTGAAAGATTCGAGTTTTCTCTATAATAATACAGTTTTGTGATATTATGGACAGTTTTAGGAGCCTGTTACTTTCAAAACCGTATTGTTACTTCTTAGAGAAACAGCTTGATGTAACCTTCACAAAAATTATTTATTAAAATTAATGCAAAAAAAAGTTTCAGGGGATTTCATATATGAAATTTACAAAGTCATCAAAAATTTGCATAAGCCTGTTTGCGACATTGGCGTTCTCATGCGCATCAACGGCAAACATCCAGAATGGCGAAAACCAACAAAAAAAATCAAATAAATCAAATACTCCTGTTGAGGTCGTAAAAGTTCCGACTGCCGCAGAGCTTTATTCTCAAAAACTGGACGGATTGAGCTTCTCTCTCTTGTCATTCCCAAAACAGACAACGAAAGGCAAAATCTTCACAGAGCCGTACACAATCGAGGTCAAAAATTCAGAGGGAAATCCGGTCGAGTCATTTGAGATTTCAGTAGTTTATCCTTCGTCACGCAAAGAAGGCCTCATTCAATTCGCGGAGACAGCAGTCTCTACAGATTCAGAAGGAAAAGCAAAATTCCTTCCTCCTGCGCCAACATTCTCATTCAATTCAGAAGTATCATTCTTCCCGAAAGGTGACATGAGCGATCCAGAAATCGCAAAACTCGTCCAAGCAAAAACTATCAAAGCCGCTTACAAAGTTCAGACAAACCTAAAATCAGCAGGCGGCACCCTCGCAATCGTAGACTTCAACCAGAACGGCAAGGCAATCACTTCCAATCCAATTTCTTCATCAAATCTTCTCATGACTTTGATGAAACTCGGATTCACAAGAATCGGTAACGCTCCGCAGGAAGTTTCAGACGCTGTTATTCAGGACAACAAGGAAAAAGTTTATGCCCGCGCAAAATCAATCGCCCCAAGTTTCATAATTTACGGAACTGTTAAGATTGACTCAAACGAAAAGACAGCGGAAGGCTCAACCTACACGCTCACAGGTTCTGTAAAGTCTATGGACTCAAAAACAGGCGAAATCACTTTTGCAATCGATAAAACAATTTCAGTCACAGACAAAAATGACTGGAACGCGCTTGCAAATGCCCGAAAGCAGCTCGCGGAACAAATTGCAGACGAAATTAAATACGGAATCTAGTAAACTGAAAACTAAGGGAGATATAAAATGATCTACACAGATACGCGTGATAAAAGCGTTAAGACTGACTTGAAGACAGCCGTAATGAGCGGCATGAACGAGAAGACTGGCGGATTGTACATTCCTGTCGAGTTCCCGAAATTGCCTTCAAGCTTTATCAACAAAACACCGGAGCCTTCTTTCCGCGACATCGCTTTTGAAATGGCAAAGCCTTATGTTGCTGGCGAAATCCCGGACAAGGACTTGCAGGCTATCATTCAGGACGCATATCCGTTCACAGCCCCGGTTGTTCCTGTCGATAAAGTCTCTTATGTTCTTGAACTTTTCCACGGTCCGACATGCGCTTTCAAAGATTTCGGCGCACGCTTCATGGCTCGCGTAATGTCTTACTTCAACCGAAATGAATCTACCCCGCTCCACATCCTCGTTGCAACATCAGGAGATACAGGCTCAGCCGTTGGCTCAGCTTTCCACAATGTTCCGGGGCTTGATGTAACAATCTTGTACCCGGAGGGAAAAATCTCCCCATTGCAGGAAAAACAGCTTTCAACTTTCGACGGAAATGTTCGTGCCCTCAAAGTAAAAGGAACTTTCGATGACTGCCAGAAGCTCGTAAAAACAGCTTTCACAGACAACGAATTGCGCGCAAAACTCCGTCTTTCTTCTGCAAACTCAATCAACATTTCCCGACTCTTGCCTCAGAGCTTCTATTACATGTACTCAAGCCTCGCTGTTCGCGCACGAAGCTGGGGTGACAACAAAATCGAAAATCCGGCAATCATCTGTGTCGTTCCGAGCGGAAACTTCGGTAACCTCACATCAGGCTTGATTGCACGCGAAATGGGTGCTCCAATCACAGGTTTTGTTGCCGCTACAAACTCAAACCGCACAATTCCTGACTGGATTGCAACCGGCGACTACAATGCCCGCCCATCTGTTGAGACTTATGCAAACGCAATGGACGTCGGTGCTCCTTCAAACTATGAGCGCATTCAGGCAATGTATTCTCTAGAGCAGGTTCGCTCACTCTTCGCATCATACTGGCTTGATAATGACGGAATCATCGATTCAATCAAAAATTGTTACGAAAAAACAGGCTATACAATTGATCCGCACGGTGCAGTCGGCTGGAAAGCTTGGAGCGACATTCGCAAAGGTGGCATGGAAGCTCTCAAAAACGGCACAAAGAACGACTTCACAAAGCCTGGCCTTACACCAAATCTCCCTTCTTGGGCAGACAAAGTTATCAACAAAGAAGCAGTCGGCATCATCTTGGAGACAGCACATCCTGCAAAATTCGGTGCGACAGTACAGAAAGCAACAGGCTCTTCTCCAGTTATCCCGGACCGCCTCGAAAAGGTAATGAAGCTCGAAGACAAAGCGATTCCAATGGAAAACAGCTACGAGCAGTTCAAGAGCTGGCTTCTTGAGAACCTGTAAAAAGTGAGGAGTGAGGAATTAGGAGTTAGAAGTTGCTTGCTTCGTTTCGAGCGACTCGCAGTTACAGAAAAGTTAACTCCTAACTCCTACCTGCTAACTTCTAACTACATATCTTCGTATTTCTGGACTTCATCTTCCAAATGTTCGATTTTAATTCCTACTTCTTTGAACATTTCAAGGCTGTCAGCTTCATCGTGATAGTGCTTTTCGCAGACTACCCGCTTGATTCCGCAGTTGATTATTAGCATGGCACAAGTGCGGCAAGGAGTCATTTTGCAGTAGACCGTAGCTCCGTCGATTGAAATTCCCCTTTTTGCAGCCTGACAGATTGCATTCTGTTCGGCGTGAACGGTGCGAACACAATGCTGGCTGATTGTGCCGTCCGAGTGAAGCATTTTCTTCATCAAATGGCCAACTTCATCACAATGAGGCAAACCTGCCGGGCTTCCGACATATCCAGTAACCAAAATCTGGTTGTCGCGGGCAATTACGCAGCCGCTCCGTCCGCGGTCACAGGTAGCGCGCTTGGCTACAGTGCGGGCAACTTCCATAAAATAGTCGTCCCAGGTCGGACGAATGTATTTTTCAGTTTTTTCTTTTGATTCAGACATGATAAAATTATATCAGAAAAATTTCTTTTGCGATAGGGATAGTAGTGGCAGCGAAGCTGTTCGCGAAGCGAATGAAACCACGAATAGCCCGACCTGCCGCAAGGCAGGAATCGCCCAAAATATTTTTAAATTTTCTTTACTTTATGCCGGATTCTGTATTAAAATAAGTTTAATTTATTTAGTTTTGGAAGTTGATATGAAACATTCAAAAAAAATTCTTCTTTTATCGGCGTTGCTTGCTTCTTTTGCAGGCACAGTAAACGCAAAATCCAACGGCATTGACAAAATCAAAAAAGCTGGCGTACTCACTGTGGGCGTTAAGGACGATGTTCCGGGGTTCGGGCAAATCAATCAGACAACCAAGGAGCACGAGGGGCTTGAAATCGACATCGCAAAGGCTGTCGCAAGGCAAATTCTTGGCACGGACTCAAAAATCAACTTCGTCACAGTCACTGCGAAAAACAGGAGCGCGTTTCTCAATCAGGACAAGGTTGATATGGTTATTGCGACATTCACCGTTACAGAGGAACGAAAGCAAAATTATGATTTCTCGGATGTCTACTACACTGATTCAGTCGGCCTCATGGTCAAAAAAAGCTCCGGTATCACTTCTTTCAAAAATCTGGAGAACAAAAAAATCGGCGTTACGCAAGGCTCGATGACTACGACCACAATAAAAAATGCCGCAATCAGGGAAGGCGTTTTCATCACATGCGTGACCTACCCTTCAAACCAGACTTTAAAAGACGCGCTTGACCACGGTGAAATCGACGCGTTCAGCATTGACAATTCGATTCTTCATGGCTATCTTGACGACTCGGTTATGATTCTGCCAGAGCACTTCGATGAGATGAAGTACGCTGTCGCAATCAAAAAAGACAATTCCGCCGTGACAAAAGTTGTCAACGAGGTTATAAGAACGCTTGTAAAATCCGGGGAACTTGACAGGCTCCTCGTAAAACACAAACTTAAATATTAAAAATCTCATGCAGACTGTTCATGCAGTCTGCTTTTTTTTATAATATTATTATGAAAAAGCTAGCAATCATTTTTTCGCTGATTCTCCTTTCAAAATCAGCATTCTCTCAAATCATTAATTTCGGGCACCAGCATCACAGCGGAATGAACACGGCAAGTTTCGGGGTGTTCCGCACGGACTATGACAACTTCACGGATTATTTTTACTGGAACGATGTCAGCCTTGAAAAGGATTTTTATCCGACTTTCTACGCTGGTGTTGATGAAAACTACTGGAATGCCGGTGCAAGCGCGAAATATCAAGATTTAAAGGCATCTCTTATTTTTTACGAGCAGATTTCCGCTTATAAGGACTGGCCCTCAAACATGACTGATCTTGGACTGGCTTTCAATATCGGTCTTGGTGAAAAACTCACTTTCCAGGGACGATATTATGATTTCTGCTATTCTGGCGGAAAAGGAACCGCAATGCCGGGCGGAACAGTCGCGTACATTTTCGGTGTAGATGAATTCAAGCACAGGGCGGCGGCTTCAATCGACTGGTGTTTCTGGTTTTTGGGGCCATGGACTGCAGATGTGATGTTTCCAAGAATGTCCGTCAAATATGACTGGAGCCGGGATTCATCAAACGGTGTCGGAGCAAGCTATATGGCAGCACCACCGATGAAAGGTGTCGGCAACAAGACAGATGTTCACAAGGTTGCTACGAGCCACACATTCAAATTCTGGGCAGGAACCACAAAAGATATCGAAGATTTTACGGTCGGAATCAGGCCGGACCTTCACATTGTGCTGAATACCGCAAATCCGACAGACCTTCCAAAAAACAAAAAAGGTGAGGTTGATGATTACAATCCGTTCGCCAAAAAAGGCTACAACGAATTCCATCTTTCGCTTCCTGTCGCCATCTCTTACCACATAACTGAAAAAGTTGAGCTTGTGGCATCTGTTTTCTTCGGACTTTACTACGCGAATTTCGATCACGCTAATTTCGTTGACAGTGCAGGAAACAAAAAGAAATACTCAGGCCTCGGCGGAAGCAATAACCGTGGCTGGGTCTGCGAAAAAGGAATCGGACTTGGCCTAATTTTTGACATCAGCCCGCGAGCCAGCCTTCAGATTGGAACTAAATTCATAAGAGTTCCAGAGCTGACTGGCGACGAGACAGGAAATGCTTTCGACAACCACTTGTATACGGCGGAGAATCTTTCGGCCGCAAACATGGCAAAGGCACCGCTTTCGGTCTCTGGCAAGTTCAGTTTATAGCAATTCCTGTTAATTCTAATTCGCAAAATTGAGTTTATCCGTGTTTTTAGACTAATGCCTCAAGTTTTTCGCGGATAAACTCACTCTTTTCTTTCAGGCCGATTTTTCCGGCCTGCATAAGAATCATGTTCGGCTTGGTTGGGTCAAGCTTGACCTTGCCGGCAGTTTCTTTTATCAGTTTAAGAACCCTGTCTACCTTTATATTGCTGACTTTTCCGAATTCTATCTGAATTAAGCCCTGCCTTTCTTTTATAGAAGAAATAAACAGTTTTTTGGCGATTACACGCACTTCCGCAAGGCTCAAAAGAGAGTAAACTTCATCTGGAATCGGGCCAAAACGGTCTTCAAGCTCCAGATAGATTCCCTCAAGCTCACTTTTTGTCTGAACTCCGGCGATTTTCTTGTAAACTTCCATTTTAGTCTGCAAGTTCGGAATATAAGTGTCAGGAATGAAGCCAGAATATTCAAGCTCCATGAGGACTTCATTCTGTGCCTCATAGTTTTCGTTGTTCATAAGCCGCTCAACGGCCTCATTCAGGAGTTTGACATACAAATCAAACCCGACTGAATAGACTTCGCCGCTCTGGTCTCGCCCAAGCAGATTTCCAGCTCCTCGGATTTCCATGTCCTTCATCGCAATCTTAAAGCCACTTCCAAGCTCGGTAAAATCGGAGATTACCTGCAATCGCTTCATCGCAACTTCAGAAAGCACCTTGTTCTCCGGGTACAAAAGATATGCGTAGGCTTTTCGATCACTTCGGCCAACACGGCCCCTGAGCTGATAAAGCTGGCTTACGCCGTACATGTCGGCCCGGTCTATGATAATTGTATTTACATTCGGAATGTCGATGCCGTTTTCGATAATTGTTGTGGCAATAAGAATATGGAAGCCGCCCATCTTGAAACGGCGGAAAATATCGTCAAGTTCTTCGGCACTCATCTGTCCGTGAGCGACATCAATCATCATCTCAGGCACAATCTGCTGCAATTTCCGGCGGACATCTTCAAGAGTCTCAACCCGGTTGTGAAGATAGAAAACCTGCCCGCCCCGCTCGACTTCTTGCCGGATTGCCTTTGCAACTCGCTCTTCAGTGTAAGCGTCAACAATCGTCTCAATCGGCTTACGAGTCTGCGGAGGCGTTGTCAGAAGAGACATATCGCGGATTTTCAAAAGACTCATGTGCAGCGTTCGAGGAATCGGAGTCGCACTCATGGCAAGGGAATCGATGTTTGCCTTCATCGTCTTGAGTTTTTCCTTGTCCTTTACGCCGAACCGTTGTTCCTCATCGATAATCATCAAGCCCAAGTCTTTGAAAACAATATCCTTCTGGATGATTCGGTGCGTTCCGACCAAGATATCAACTTCACCGGCCGCAACCTTTGCGATAATCTTTTTCTGCTCGGCGGGTGACACAAAACGAGAAAGCTGGGCAATCGTAACAGGGAAGTTTGAAAATCGCTCCACACAGCTCTCATAATGCTGTTCAGCAAGAATTGTCGTTGGAGCAAGGAAAGCGACCTGCTTGCCTCCCATTACGGCCTTGAAAGCCGCGCGCATGGCAATTTCAGTCTTTCCGTAACCAACATCGCCGCACACGAGCCTGTCCATCGGAACCGGTTTTTCCATGTCGGCCTTGATTTCTTTTGAGACAGTGAACTGGTCTGGCGTGTCCTCATAAGGGAAAGCAGCCTCAAAGGCTGTCTGCCACTCGCCGTCCTTCGGGAATGGGAAGCCACGGCTCGCTTTTCTTCGGCTGTAAAGCGCGATAAGTTTTTCTGCCAAGTCCTCAACCGCTTTCTTTGCCTTGTTCTTGCGGTTTTCCCAGGATTTTGAGCCGATTCGGTCAAGGCGCGGATTGTCACCCTCGTTTCCGATGTATCGCTGGACAAGGTTGACCTGCTCGATCGGAACGAAAGCAAATTCTTCATCGGCATATTCAAGCTTGATATAATCACGCTCGTTACCCATTGCCTTGACGCGCTGGATTCCACGGAAAATTCCGATGCCGTAATTAACATGAACGACAAAATCGCCCTCGTTAAGCTCGACGAAAGTATCAATAGTCTGAGATTTTGCGCTTCGGATTGATTTCGGAACATGTTTTCGTCGTCCGAAAATCTCATTTTCCTGAATTACAAGCGTTTTCGTCTCAGAAATTCCGAATCCTGTCGTAATCGCCTTTGGATAAACGACCAGCGGATAATACGGGATTCCCCTTTTGGCATTTTTTGTAAGCCGCTCTAAATATTCTCCTTCTGCCGGCTTATCGATATAATTTTTGAGGATTTCCTTTATTCGTAGCGACTGATTTTCGTTGTCCGCGAACACAAAAATCTTCCAGCCCTCGCTCTGCAAATCTTCAAGCTGCTCTTTCAAATAATTAATGTTTCCAAAGAAACTTTTTGGCGGCTCACATTCAATCTTGAAGAAATTGACATCTTCATTCGCATTCTCTTCTTCATCAGTCTCGGTATGCAAGGTTCGGAAAGAAATACGATGCTCAGTCATCTCCGAGACTTTTTCAAACGGAAGAATCATCTCGCTCGGAGGCAAAACCGGGAATTTCTGGCGGGCCGTCCGGTACATTCCGGCATACTCACGGTCATAATTCTCCTGCATGTTGTTCAGGCGGTCATAATCATAGAAGAAAACCGTTGTATCAGAAGAAATATAGTCAAAAAGAGTGTATTTTTTCTCCCAGACGGCTCCGTAAAAAAGCTCCTCTCCTTCACTTTCACGCCCGGCACGAAGCTCGTCAAGAAGCTTAAGCTTTGCTTTCTCGGCTTCTTCCGTAAGGGCAAGGAAAATCGTCTCTTTGTCCGCGGAATTTCTCACAGAGGCCACAGAATCCGCGGAGAGCGGATTATCCAGGTCATTTTTGGCGAGATTTTCCCCAAACTTTTCAAAAACACTTTCCAGCCGCCCCAAAAGCTCGTCATTCCAGATAACTTCCTTCATCGGGTAAATCAAAAGCGAATCCAAGACTTCCACAGTTGACTGAGTTTCAACATCGAATGATTTTATAGAAGAAATCTCATCAAAATCAAAAAGAATTCGGCTAGGCCGAGCCTCTCCAGGAGTAAAAACATCAAGAACCTCGCCACGAAGCGTAAATTCTCCGGGAACACCGACTTTTGGAACGCGAATATAGCCCAACGAAGCAAGTTTTTCAGCCAAATCTGTCGGATCTATCGAAAGCCCTTTATGAAGATTGAACACAAGAGAGCGGATATATTCTGGAGAAGGAAGCGGAGTCTGTAATGAACGCTGTGTGATTAAAAAAATGCGCGGTTTTGTGTTTGAATTGAGCGAGCGTGCCTGATAAGCAAGCCGAGAAAGAACGCCGGATCGCTGGCCAAAAACGGCCGAACCGACTGCAACGGAACGATACGGAACAATTCCCCACCATGGAAGGGAATAAACCTCAACAGAATCAGAAAAAGCCGTCTCAAAATCCTGGGTTAAATCAAGGGCTTCTTTTTCAGTAGGAACGACGACGACAAAATCAAGGGAAGAAGCCGAAAGCGAAGAGACACCGGCCGACTGCTGCCCCTGTGAATACCGCCCGGTTGCATTGTATTGTAAAGCAGAAAGAATTCGCGCTCGGACAGCCTCAATATAATGTGCAGTCAGAAAACTCGCGCCTGTCCCGGAGACACCCTCAATTTCCGCAGGGAAATACTCTCCAGAAGCAAGATTTTTTATATCAGAGAGAAAATCATGCCAGCCATTAGTGACAGAAAGAAGATAATTTGATAATAATGATTTCATGCAAACATTCCGATAATATAATTGAATATCTTTAAAATAAGGAGAAGCAGTTGAAACGCATTCTTTTTAGCATTATAGCAAGTTTTACTATTTTTGCACAGTTCGCTTTCTCTCAGAAAGCAAGCTCAATAGACAACCAAGATTACTCAAAGGCATCGGTCGCAATCAGATTCTTTGACCGAACGATGTATTATCCTGGAAGCAAGGAAGACAATCCTATTTATGTAGATGTCTCAATCACGAACAAAGGAACGGACACACTCCGCTTCAAGCTCGCTGATGACCGCATGTTCTCACTCGACTTCTACGCTTACACAATCAAGAACACTACACTTCCAAGTACAAAAGATCTGGTAATCAAACGATCGACAAACCAGACAGTCTATTTCCGGGAGCTTGCAATTGAGCCAGGAGAGACATATTCATTCGTCGAGAATGTAAAGGACTACATTCAGATTGACGAGCCATCAATTTACTATCTCGAAATGCGATTCTACCCTGAATTGTACAAATCAAAGATTATTGAAATCGCTTCAAACCGACTCTCACTTGATGTCCGCCCGGCTCCATCAGCATCATCTTCAAACATTCTTCCAGTTGAGAACAAAACAACCTCCCTCTTAAAGCCAGAAGCAATTTCACCAGACAAAGTTGTTGAACAGACAATCATCGCTCGCCAGAAATCTTTGTGGGATCAGTATTTCCTCTACATGGACATCGAGCAGATGATGGTACGAAACAGCGAAGTCAACCGCAAGTACAAGAATGCGGCTGCCGACGAGCGAAACAGAATGTTGCAGGCATATAAAGCTGACCTCATGCAGAACAAAATCGACTATGACATCGTAGGCGTACCAGAGAGATTCCAGATTGAAAACACATCATACTCACAGACAGAAGGAACAGTCTCTGTTATCGAGTGGTTCAAATATCCGAATTTCAGCGAGAAAAAACGATACATCTACAAAGTCCGCCAGCGTGACGGAATCTGGCAGATTTACGACTACTCAGTAACAAACCTCGGAACTGAGTAAATCAGCATAACGGAGAAAACACGGAGAAACCATGAAGGCGCTTCTTGTAGCCGATGACGAAAAGGCGATTACAAACATCTCGGAAGTTCTCAAATCAGCGGGCTATGATACGATTGTTTATAAATGGCTTTTAAAAGCACTTGATAACATCGAAGAAATTGCCCCTCACCTTATCGTCGTCAGCACAGGAGACTATCCGCGCCACTGGAAAACTCTCGCACAATACTCATCAATCGGAATCGGGGACTACAAGCCGCAGATTATTCTTTACACGGACGAAAACTTCAACGAAGAGGAACAAAAAAAGGCAGAGATTCTTCAAGTACGAGGAACTTTTGACTCTGTAGAAGTTGAAGGACTTGACAAGCTCCGCGAAATCCTCAAAAAAGCAGACGATATTTTCTCAGGCTATCTGACAGAAGCTGAACAGGCGGAAATCACGGTAGACGACCTCGTTCCAAACGCAAAAAAATTCGTCGAGGCCGAAGTCGAAGAAATAGAAGAACCAGAGCCAGAAGAAACCGAAGAAGCTGTTGAGGAAATTGAGGAAGAGGCAGTTCCAATCGAAGAAAACAAAATGCCAGTTGAAGAAGAGTCTGAGCCGGTTGAGGAAACAGAGCCGGAAGAAGCCGAAGAAGCCGTTGAGGAAATCGAAGAAGACAGTTTTGATGAGCTTGCAAGCAAGGTTGAGTCCACCGAGCCGCTTGGCGAAGTCAGCGAGGATGACAGTTTCGATGAGCTTTCAAGCATGGTTGAAGAGACCACAGACGAAAATACAAGCATAACCGAAGAGCAGACTCTTGATGACATACAAAAAGCCGAAGCTGAGGCTATTGCCGATGATGATGCCGCGAACCGCCTTGAAGAAATGGCAAATGATGAGCTTGCCGCAGACAGACTCGAAGAAATCACCGGGGATGAAATGGCGGCCGACAAACTCGAAGAAATGGCAGAAGATGACAAAGCGGCCGACAAGCTTGAAGAAATAATCGAAGACGAAAAAGCTGCCGACAAACTCGAAGAGCTTTCAGAGAATGAAGAACCAAGCGAAAATGATGAAGTTCCTACAGTAACAGAAATACTCAGCGAGTCTTATGATGAATCAGAGGCAACAGAACTGCCGGGAATCGATGAGCTGAAATCTCTTCTTGAAGAAAATAATAACGAAGAGAACGATATTGAAGAAAACATATCTGGCGAAGACAATTCCGAAGAAAACACATCTGATGACAATAACTTTGATGAAAATAACTTTGAAGAATCGGAAAACAATGATATAATTGAAGAAACGGAAGAAATTTCTGAAACACCGGAAGAAGAAGCACCTGAAGAAGCATCAGATTCAGCTTCCGAAAATCAAGATGGAGAAAACGATATGTCCGATGAACAGAGCATTGAAGAAAAATTAGCAGCAATTATGAACGCAAATAAAGCCGACCAAAAAGAAAAGGCAGAGGCACTTAAGCTTGACTCAGGCTCAAGCTCAGTCTCATTCGTGTTCACAAATCCAATAACTCTAGCGATGGTTTCTGGTGTCGCGCGAAATTACAACGGACTCGTCCTTGAATTTACGCCTGACATTCCAAATTTTATCATGAATCTTTCTCCGGGAACAAAAATTGACATTGCCTCAATGAAAATTGATGACAAAATCGAAAATGTTTTTGCCGAAGTAATGTCAAACGATGCAAAAAAACTTGCTTTGGCAATCAAAAAAATCAGTTAAAAGTTTAAAGTAAAAGTTAAAAAATGAAAAAACAATCGGCTAAATTCTTCTGTGAAAACTGCGGTGCAGAAGTTCCTCAGAACGCACGAGTGTGCAGGCATTGCGGAAAATTCTTCTCATCTGTTCGATGCCCTGTTTGTGGCACGACAGGAATGCCGAACAAATTCGCCAACGGCTGCCCTACCTGCGGATATGCCGTCGGACAAGGTCAAAAAATCCCTTCTCCATCACAAAAAGAAGAAAAGGCAAGCCGAAAGTCAAAAAAAGACCTTCTCAACGCTATTGATTCCAGAAATCCAAAAGGCTCCCGCCGCCGTTCAGGTGACGGATCCCTCCCGGTATGGTCATTTTTTGCGATTGTCGGAATCCTCGTCCTCTTCGTTTGTTGCGCAATGAAGTATCTTGAAATTTCATGATTTTTTATGCGAATAGACAATTAACAAATTGACAACAAGGCAGTTTTTCTATAAAATATAATAGCTTTTTCGCCCGGGTGGCGGAATTGGCAGACGCGCTAGGTTCAGGTCCTAGTGAGGGCAACTTCATAGGGGTTCAAGTCCCCTTCCGGGCATAGATTACGGTGGTTTTGATTAAGTTCATCCACCGTTTTTTTATATGCAGGCAAAAGCGCAACCTTAAAAAGGTTTCTCTTTTTCCCGCACCTTTTTTCTTTTCCAAATAAAAAAGGCCTTGGATTTCTCCAAAGCCTTTCGTATTTTTACAAAGCCGCGCTTCCTGTATTCATATTTGTAAGGAAAGCCTCGTTGTTTCGGCTCTTCTTCATCTGATCAAGGATAAGCTCAGTGATTTCGGCATCTTCCATCGGATTGATGACCTTTCGCAAAACCCAAAGTTTCTGCAATGTTGCCTCGTCAAGCAAAAGCTCTTCCTTTCGGGTGCCGGATTTTTTGATATTGATTGCAGGGAAAAGTCTGCGCTCGGCCAGTCTGCGGTCAAGGTCAATCTCTGAATTACCAGTTCCTTTGAATTCCTCGAAGATAACCTCATCCATGCGGCTTCCTGTATCGATAAGAGCCGTAGAAATGATTGTGAGCGATCCGCCCTCCTCGATGTTTCGTGCGGCACCAAAGAATCGCTTTGGCTTATGGAGAGCGTTTGAGTCAACACCACCAGAAAGAACTTTGCCCGATGTAGGAACGGTGACATTGTATGCGCGTGCAAGTCGTGTGATTGAGTCAAGAAGGATAACTACATCGCGCTTGTGCTCAACAAGACGTTTTGCCTTTTCAAGAACCATCTCCGCAACCTGAACATGGCGTGTTGCCTGCTCATCGAATGTTGAAGAAATAACCTCGCCCTTGATTGCCCTTTCCATGTCCGTAACTTCCTCTGGGCGTTCGTCGATAAGAAGAACGATGAGGTAGACTTCCGGGTTGTTCGTGGTGATTGCGTTTGCGACCTTCTGCAAAATAGTTGTTTTACCGGCTTTTGGTGGAGCGACAATAAGAAGACGCTGGCCTTTACCGATTGGGGCAAACAGATCAATGATTCGAGTGCTGTATTCAGTGGAGATTGTCTCCAAAGTAAGTTTTTCTTTTGGATAAAGAGGCGTGAGGTTTTCAAAAGGAACGCGAGTCTGGGCAACGCGTGGCTCGTCGAAGTTTACAGTCATAATGCGAAGGAGAGCAAAGAATCTCTCGCCCTCTTTTGGAGAACGGGTCTGGCCGTAAATTGTGTCGCCGGTCTTGAGGTTGAACAATCGAATCTGGCTCGGAGAAATGTAGATGTCATCCGGGCCTGGAAGATAGCTGTTCTGCGGGCTTCGCAAGAATCCGTATCCGTCCGGCAAAATTTCCAAAGAGCCGGAAGCGAAAATCAATCCGCCACGCTCAGTATGTGATTTGAGGATAACGAATATAAGATCCTGCTTTTTCATTGCGGGAAGCTCTTCTTCCGGGTAACCGTATTCAATCGCAAGGTTGCGAAGCTCCGGCATACTCATTTTTGTAAGATCGTTGATGAGGAGCTTTGGCTTAGCTTCGAATTCTTCTGGGTTTTCAATAATCTGTGCCTGTGCAGTTGCCTCATCGCGGGCTGCGTTTCGGGCTGCGATTCGGTCACGGTAGCTCATGCGGCGGTCAAAACGGCCACGGGTATTATTCTGATTGTTGTAATTGTTGTCGCGGGGATTATTGTAATTGCGGTAATTGCGGTAATTTCGAGGCTGGTAGCCAGTATTCTCAGAGGACTGCTGCTGCTCTTCCTCCGTATTTTCGGCAGGGGCATTTTGCTGAACTTCGGCAGCACCGTTTTCCTGGTTTGAATAATTTTCCTGATTTTGATTTTCTGAGTTTATAACAGCTGCTTCATGTGATTCTGATGAATAATCCGGAGCGGCAGAAGCATAGCTCTCAGGCTGCTTTTCCTGTGTCTCCACTTCCGAAGTTTCAGGTTTTTCGATTTTTTCGGCTTTTATTGAAATTCTTCTTCGCCGAACGACTTTTGCGGGCTTTTCTTCTTCTGGAACCGCGTTTTCTGCAGGGGAAGGATTAGAATCGGATGTCTGCAAGTCCAATTCAGGCTGAGGATTTGTCGCTGCAGGCTCTTCGGCCGCTGCGGCAGTACGGCGTCTTGAAATCAGTGCCATTTTAAATTCTCCATGAGATTATATGAAAATGTATAAAAATAATGACAAAAAAACATGAATTTAGTTATTTCAAATTATTTAAATTAAAAGGATTTTTCAAAAAAGATGTTTTAACTAAAATAAATAATATATTTATATTAAATCACGGCTTGTTAAAAAAGTCAATGGGAAAGTTTCATCAGCGAGGCTCATCAGATTTCAGGACAAGGGCTTTTTTATATTCATCAGACGCGACAGAGAACAAGTTTACCTCTGGCTCATTTTCAAGCATAGAGATTTGGCCTTCAAATTCAACATCCTCGGCAATTCGTAAGCGGGATGTCTTTACATCACCATGAACGACGCTACCAGTACACATTTCGACACGCTCAGGAGCATCAATATCACCGGTAACAGTACCAGAAATGACGATTGAATTTGCCGTCATTTTCTCGACATTGCAGATTGCGCCTTTTTCGATTTCAAGATCGCCAGTCGCACAAATCTCACCTTTAAATTTGCCGGTAATTACCAAGTTGTCCGTAAATTCGAGAATTCCATCAAATTCTGTTTCCTGACCGAAAACTGTGAGGTTCTTCTTCTGCTTATCTTCTGCCATATACAGATACTTTAACAAATCGAGCGGATAAAATCAACAATAAAAGCAAAACTAAGGCACAAAGAATTTGAACAGGCAAATCTCCGGCAAAAAGATAAAAAGTCCTTGAATTCTTTTCGACAGCCAGTTTTGCACACAAAAAGGAATCACATCCAGAATCAATTTCCGAAATCACTTTCCCGGAAGAATCAAGAGCGCAAGTTTTTCCATCAATAGTCGAGCGAACCATCGGGGAAGAAAATTCCGCGCACCTGAATGCTGACATTGAAAGATGCATGTTTCGGGCCGCCTCAGAGCCAGACCAAGCATCATCACTGATGTTCACGAAGAACTCGGCACCATTTTTTTTCATTTCCGCAACGACGGGAGCAAAAGAATCCTCAAAGCAAATCGGAACGGCAAAATTTAAGGTTGAGCCGGAAGAATTTTTTATTGAAAATGATTTGAATCCGCATCCGTGAGCAAAAAATTCGCAGTTCAAGGAATCTTTTATCCTGTCAAAAAATTTAAAGTCCAGAAAATCAGGCCAGAATTCAGTGAAAGGAACAAGATGATTTTTATTGTAAACACCGACATCATTTTGCGAGGGGGAAAAATAAAGCGCGGCATTATGAGTTCCAGCCTCATCAATGTGGTTGTTTCCAATCAAAAAAGAGCAATCCTTCGACCTGAAATATGAATTCAAATCAACTGCAAGCGAATGTCTTTCAGAATCAGCCTTATTGTTCAGATGGTAAATTATGTCAGGAACAACCGCTGTTTCAGCCCAGACTACAAGCTCAGTCTCAGGAAAAAGTCGCAAAGCCTCGTCAGACAGAGATTTTAAGAGAGCGGCATCCTTTTTGTAATCCGAAATTGACTCAGAATGAGCGGAAGAAGAATTCTGAATAAGCGCGACATTGAGGGATTCTGAACTGATGTTTTTTGGGGAAAGCGAAGGAACAAGCCAATAAATGAAAATCCCGGAAAGAAATGAAATACAAAAACAGACGGCCCTTAAATTCCTTAGCAGATTCTTTTCGGAAATAATTTTTGCGAGCAAAGAATTTACAAGAAGAATCACGAATGACACGCCCATGACTCCGAACAGCGAGGCGAATTTCAAGAAAACAGGATTTTTCCACTGGCTGTAACCGATAATTCCATAAGAAAACCCAAATATTCCGTGAGTGCGCCCATATTCGACACAAAGGACTAAAGCCGCCCTGAAAATCCAGAAATATTTCTTAAGGCCTTGTGGAAAAATGTTTTTTGAAAAATAAAGCAGGAAAAACAGGCCGGCATTATAAAAAGCAAAAAGAAAGCAGACAAAAGAAATGGCTACCAGACCAAAAGATGAGAGCCACCAGCACATGCTTAAATAGGAAAGGAAACCATAAATGAATCCGTATAAAAATGATTTTTTTAATGCGACGCGCTCTGCAAGTATAAAAAACGGAATGTAGGAAATCCACGCACAAAAAGAAAGACCGTCCTCAAAAAAGAAGGACGGCTGGCTAACCGAAAGCAGGACGACCGCACAAACAAGCAGCACCGCTTCGGAAAGATTATTTTTTATCAACAGGAAGCTCCATGACAGCCTTTCTAAGTTCCTGGCCTGCCCTGAAAGCTGCGACATAATGAGGCTCTACAGAAAGAATCTCACCAGTCTTTGGATTTCTGGCATTTTTGCGTCCGTTTCTAAGCCGAGGCTCAAGTGTTCCAAAGCCACGAAGCTCAACGGTAGCCCCTTCTTTAAGAGCATTTTTGAATTCCTCAATAAAGCCCTCAAATGCATCCAAAAGAACTTTTCGCTCGATTTTTGTATTTAAATGAACCTTATCAACAATGTCACTTTTTGTTACTTTCTTTACAGACATAAAAAAACCTACTTAAAAAAAATGCTATCTGAAATGCATAAATATATACAATCAGATAGCTTAATATTAGAAGAGAAGCAAAACTTAGTTAGCTGCTGCGAATGTTACATTGTAAAGTCTCTGCATTCGTGACTTTTTGCGAGAAACAGCGTTGCGTTTAAGAACACCCTTGCTGCGTGCAGAGTCAAGCTTAGAAGTCAAAAGAACAAGTTTCTCCTGAGCGAGTTTTGCGTCCTTTGCATGAACAGCCTCAACAAACTGACGGATATAAGTGTGGCACTCACTCTTAATAGCCTTGTTGTGCATTCGGCGAACTTCACTCTGTCGGAATCTTTTCTGTGCAGATGTCTGTTTTTTTGCCATAAAAATATCTCCCAAAATATTTTACTAGTCTAAAACTAAAAAACCTTGCAAACTGTATTTTGTTGCAAGGCATAAGTATCATCTCCTAGCAGAATTGAACTGCTGTTGTCGGGATGAAAACCCGATGTCCTAACCACTAGACGAAGGAGACATCATTGCAACTCAGTAGCGAGCTGACTTTGATATATTACCTGATAAACAAAACTTAGTCAACACTTTGAAGCAGAAAAATACAATTTTTTTTGATTTTTTTTAATCGTCATAATCAAAAATTGTCTTTGCTTCAAGAAGCTCCCCGTATTTTTCCTTCCAGCTTTTGTGGACATCAGAAACATCAAAGTTCAAAAGCCCTTCCCTTGTCATCTCAAGTTCTATCATAAGGTGAAAGCGGTTCTCCCTTTCAGAATTTGAAATCTTAAGGCTCAGGCCGCTCACGCCATCGATGAGCTTTGCTTTTTCAAAATGAGCCTGGATTTCTCCGATAAGGCTCTTCCAATTCTCGTGGTCTTTGAATTTTACGATAATGCAATGTTTCATTTATTCTTCCCCCGTCTCCATTCCGTATTCCTGCAATTTTCTATGCAAAGTCTTCCGGCCTATTCCTAGCGTTTCGGCTGTCTTGCTCTTGTTACCCTTGTTTGCGGCAAGGTTTTCCTGAATAATGATTTTTTCGGCCTCATCGAGCGTAATTCCTACAGGAACAGATATCGTCTCGATTCCGCTTGCTTTGCTCACTGATGGCGGCAAATCTTCGAGCGTGATTTCGCTGCCACTCGCCATAACAACAGAGCTTTCCACGCAATGCTGAAGCTCGCGGATATTACCAGGCCAGTCGTATTTGTAGAGGGCATTCCGCGCCTGATTGTCAAAGCCCGTGATATGCTTTCCGTTTTCGGCATTGTACCGCTCGAGGAAACTGTTCAAAAGAAGCGGCAAATCGTCCTTTCGTTCCCTGAGCGGCGGCACTTCGATATGGATTCCGTTGAGTCGGAAATACAAATCCTCACGGAAACGCCCGGCCTTCACTTCCTCCTCAAGATTTTTATTCGTAGCGGCAAGCACCCGGACATCAACCTCAATAGGCTCTTCCCCGCCTACCCGCTCAAATTTACGCTCCTGAAGCACGCGCAAAAGCTTGACCTGAACGCTCATGTTGATTTCACCGATTTCATCAAGGAAAATGGTTCCGCCATGAGCAAGCTCAAATTTTCCTTTATGAAGGCTCTCTGCGTTTGTAAAAGCCCCCTTTTCATGTCCGAAAAGCTCGCTTTCAAGCAAAGTCTCGCTCAAAGAAGAGCATACGACAGGAATAAAAGCCTTATCACTTCGGGAAGAAAGATTGTGAATCGCATTGGCGACAACTTCCTTTCCAACGCCGGTTTCGCCTGTAATAAGCACGGAAATTCGGGCATCAGCGACTTTTTTTACAAGGCTCATCACCTTCTGCATGGCCGCGCTTTTTCCGATTATATTGTCAGTCTTTTTCTGCGTGGAAACCTGCTTTAAAAGCTCGGTGTGTTTAATCTTAAGTTCCCGGCCTTCTAGTGCACGCTTGACGATTACCTCAAGCTGCTCAAGATTCAGAGGCTTTGTCAAAAAGTCATAGGCTCCGTCCTGCATTGCCTTTACGGCTGCATCAATTGAGCCATGCCCTGTGAGCACGATTACAGGGATTCCGGGCATCTTCGTTGTGACTTCACGCAAAACCTGCTCACCAGAAATAGAGCCTGGCATACGGAGGTCAGTTATTACAAGGTCAATGTCACCCTTTGAAAGAAGATCAAGGCCTTCTTTTCCGTTGGCGGCAATCTTTACATTGTAGCCGTCCATCTCAAAGTCAGCGGCAAGACCTTCGCGGATATTCTTCTCATCATCGATTATAAGGATTGTGAATTTCATTTATCACCCTTTTTAAGCCTGAGCCTCAGTTTTGTTTTCATCAGAAGAAAACACTCCGGCCTTTTCCGTGAGCATGAACTGCCATGCCCTTGTCATCACCTGACTGTAATACGGAAGTACCCAAATCAAAGCGATTCCAAGCGTAATAATGCACAAAAGGCCCCAGCCAATGAAAGAAAGTTTAGTCACCAATAGATTCGTCCGAAATCCGTCCGTAACTTTTACAGTAAGGCGAAGCGAGTCAAGGATTTTCAAATTTTTTTTATCAGCAAGGGCAAAAAAGCACATCAGATATGAAGTCAGTTTCGCAATGAAGACAAAAGAAAGAAAGACAAAAAGCAATCCTCCAATAACCGCCAGAAAAATCGGCAGAGCAGGATTTAAGAATCGATGATACGCCGCAGTTGCAAGGCTGATAGGAATCATACAGACATGGACAAGAGCAAGCCACAATAATGACCTAAGATACATCCAGAAAAATGCCGGGATTGCCTTAAGTGTAAGAGCCTTCCGAAAATTTTTGAAATCAGCTTTTCCTTCCTTTGAAAGTATACTGCTCCACCTGAACAAAGCCAGATACAGCACGGCGAACACGCAATTCAGCAAAACTGAATACGGAAGAACCCGCCCAAGAAAGAAATATAATTTTGCAGTAAAATCATCGCTGTCAATTTCCATAGATTTAGCCAAAATCAACAGAATGAACAAAACCACCGCTACGACAAAAGGAATGAACATACACAGGCCGGCAAGAGAGGCTTTCTTCCAGTTACCTTTCAAATCAGCAAGGGCTTCTTTCTTTAAATTCGCTCTATTGTAAAACATCAAAATCCTCCACTTTAAGAACTCCGCTTTCAATCGCATTCTTTTTGACAGCCTCGTAGGCATTTATGAAAGAATTTTCAAAATACGGCATGAACAGAATGAGGCCAAAACCAAGAGTCAGGAAAGTAAGAATCCACCAGACAATGAATGTCAGGTTCATCATAAAAATGTTCTCACGGCAGCCCTTGCTCATCTTTTTTGATAGCCGCAAAGCACGGACTGCCCCAATTTTCGGATTCTCCGCAAGGACATAGAACATCATAAAACAAGACACGAGCTTAGCGCATGTAAAAACCAAGCATAAGATAAATACAAGATCCAAAATCATAAGTATGTATGGGAAAAGCTTGTCAGCATAATAGTAATAGCTTGCCTCAGAAATATATTTGGTAGAAACCACGGTATAAACTATTACCGGTAAAATAATAATCGTAGTCCACAAGAAATACCACAAAGCCCCGCGCCATGTCGCTGATGAAAAACACTTTATGAAAGAAGAAAGCGATGTTTCACCGCATTTACGCCACTGGTAAACATAGCGTGAGAGAGCAAATCCAACAGCGAAAACAAAAATGAAAGCAAAGACAGTGAAAAGGCAAAAGAAAATCAAGCCGGTCAAAGAAATCGAAGAACTGACATAATCCAAAAATGCCTCTCTTTTAGTAACGACAAGCTCCCCGTCCGAATTATAGCGGCCAACCTCGTCATAATCCGAAGGGTCGATTTCCTGGCCGTCCTTGAATTCTTTTAAATCACTTTCGCCCCTAAAATATCCATCCGAATTTGAAACGGTCTCAAACCATTCGTCGTTCCAGGTAATGTATTTCGCTCCAAAATAAGGCAATATTAAAGCAGCAAACAAAAAAATAATTGAAAAGACGCTGACTATGCTTGCAAGTGCCATTTTTTTAGGAAGGCCTTTTGAATTTGCATAAGCATCCTTTTTATATTTTTTTCTGTCGAACATCTCGACCTCCTTTTTTATTTTGATGAAACATTAGCCACACATTCTTTGAATTCAATAAGTTTTTTCTCCATCTGAGGAACCGGGAGCGAAATCGTGAATTTAGTTCCCTCGCCCAAAGCAGAAGAAACTGAAATGTCGCCGGAAAATTCCTTGATGATTTTATAGCTCATTGCCATTCCCAGGCCTGTTCCATTTGATTTTGTGGTAAAATATGGCTCGAACACGCGGCCAGAAGTCTCTTCGTCCATTCCGGTACCGTCATCTGCAAAAGTAAGGATGTAGCGGTCGTTCTCAATCCGGCTTTTTATGCTGATTCGGCCTTTTATGCGGCTCTCGTCATCATCGAATTTTTTGGAAATTGCTGAGATTGCGTTCTGGGAAAGATTTACGATTACCTCACGGAAAAGCTTGGCGTCAAGCAAAAGGCGGACATCACAGCCGCAAAGCTCGGACTCAAGTTTTATGTGCTTTTCGTTGAATTCCGGCATAAAGAACGAAATAAAGTCCTCGAGGATTTTGTTAGGGTTCACAAGCTCCAGTTTGGCGGAAATCGGACGCACGGCCATCAAGAAATCCACGACGATTTTGTTGAGCCGCTCAATTTCCTGAGTGATAACATCAAGATAGTCCTCGGCATATTTCGGAGGCGGCAACATTCCGTCACCTTCGCGCTTTTTTTTGAGTGCTTTCTGCATGAGCTGAATATGAATCGAAATCGCGCCAAGAGGATTTTTGATTTCGTGTGCGACGCTCGCCGCCACATTCGTAAGCCCGGCCAGAGTTTCCATACGATGAAGAAGCACTTCCTGATTACGCTTTTCGGTCACATCGTCGATACGGATAATAGAGCCGATAAGATTTTTGTTCTGGTTCTGATTCTGGACAAGCGGGGTCACATACAAATCAAGGAAACGCACCGAACCGCCAGAAGTTGCGACAGTGAATTCGTTTGAGATGTTGGTTTTGTCGGCTTCAAAGGCATTCTGTAAAAAATGGGAAATTTCCTCGTCGTCAATGAGATTCCAGACAGGAGACTTTTCTTTGACTTCTTCCGGATTGCTTTTAAATGGAAGATACCTCTCCGCAGCCTTGTTGATTTTCATCAGGCAGAAGTTTTCATCAACGATAATAAGTCCGCTCGGTAAGCTCTGGAAAATCGAATTAAAAATCTCCGTCTGAGAATAACAGTCCTCAACGAGCTGCTGAATCTGCAACGGTGTGAGCTTATCAAGTTTTTGCGAAACGCGTCGGGAAAATTCTTTCATTTTTACTTCCTGTTTGAGCAGGAATTATATCACAAATTCATCGTCAAAGCAAAACGAAGACTGCCCTGCAATTACTTTTCCGGCCTGCACACCGTATTTTTTGAAAGCAGAAAGGGCTTGTGTACCATGGTATTGTCAAAATCTGTACTTTTTACACATTTAAATGTTGTCAAAAACTGCTTCTATATATTATAATTTTTGAGAAAGGGAAATTGCAATGTTTTGGCGAAAAGCGTTTAATGCACTCGTATCTATATGGCTGTTGGTGATATGCCCCAGGCTGTGGAAGCATACATAAACGGAAAGAACTTCGACCAGATAGACATGGTAAAACGGAGCATATTAAAGCTTTACGAAGAAGATTTTTATAAAATCGATAAGTCTGGCCGTCTTTCAAAAATGTACAATTCAATTCCGACCCAATTAAGCTTTAATAAAAAACGCTATGTAATTTCAAATGCCACAGGAAAGAGGACTACAGAAAAGGACAGGGAAATTTTTTCAGAGCTTCTTGACTCAAAAACCGTTCTGATTAGTTACAACACCACAGATCCAAGCGTTTCGCTTTCTGCTACAGCAGACGAAGAATCTTACAAATTGTATTTGTCAGACACAGGGCTTTTTACGACTCTTCTTTTTAATTCTGCGGATAAGCTTCATACCAAGATTTACGCAAAGCTTTTAAGCGATAAGCTTGACGCAAACCTAGGCTATCTGTATGAAAATGCCGCCGCTCAAATGATAACCGCAAGCGGTAACGGACTTTTTTATCATACTTGGAAAAAAGCTGATAACACTCATGATTATGAAATTGATTTTCTGCTTGCCTCAAATGCAAAACTTGTTCCTATGGAAATAAAATCTTCTGCCGTAAATACGCATAAGTCCATAACGGAATTTGCCACTAAATTTTCGAGAAAAGTGTACAAACAGTTTTTGTTTTCGCAAAAAGATGTAGACAACAAAGAACAGCTTTTATATAAACCGATTTATATGCTCCCCTTTGTCCTGGAAGAATTGTAACGAAAGTAAAAGTTCAAAAAAAGTGCGAAAAAATGAAAAAAACTTATGCTATAAGCGTGACTTCAACTCTGACTCAGAAATTACGCAAGCCCTCTTCTCAGCCCTGCCAAGTCCCGCGACAGTTTTTCAATCACGGCGGCAGGAGAAATATTGAATACGGTGACAGAATTGTAGCACTCGCGGCAGAATTCGGTAATTTTTGCGCAGATTTCGGCTCTTTGCGGAGTAAGCTCGCTTCCTTTGGCTTCTTCCATGATTCCAACGAGGAAGATTTTTAAAAGGAATCGTGGCTCAAAACCGGCACATTCCTTAATCACTGAGTCCGAAAGTGGAATCTGACCGCTCATAAGATGATTGAAATAAGAAGAAGCGGCTTTTTTGATTTCGGCAGGCTTAACCGGCAAATAAAGCTCCAGATAATCGTTAATCAAAAGATTTTCTTCGCCACCTCGCGCATGGAAAACACGCTGGACGACTTCCTTCTGCTGAACGGCATTTCGCTCCGTAAAACTGTAAGTTCGTACGCGGGAAAGAATAGTCGGCATCACGGCTCCGCGGTTGGATGTTGTGAGGATAAAAACCATGTCCTCTGGCGGTTCCTCAAGGATTTTCAAAAGTGCATTTCGGACGCTCTCAAGCATTCGGTCGGCATTTTCGATGATAAAAATCTTTTTGCCGGAGACAGACTTCATGTGCGCCCAAAGCGAAGCCCGGCGAATCTGATTTATTGGAAGAGAATCGTACATAAAGCCGGACTCAAGTTTCTCGCAGTTTTTTACGATTGAGTCGCAGATTTTTTCAAGTTTGTCACTGTCAGGAAGAGGCTTTTCGGGATTGAGTTTTTCCATTTCCTCGTCAATTGCACCGACAACAGGACTTAGTTTTGAAAGCTTGTCGTCACCTTCCCAAAGAACCTGTGAAAAACGCATGGTCAGTTTACGCACCGAGCGGATAAAAAGGTAACGCACGGCCACAAGATAGCTTGAATTGTCGAATGCCGCCTGCAGGAAAGCTTTTTTTGCAGCAAGAATTTCAAGTGAACAGTCACGAGGACCTGCCAGAAGCACATTTGTATTAGAAAGCTCCTTGTTTTTTTTGCAAGACGGACAGTTACAAAGCCAGTGACCGCGCTGATTGTACTCATTTTCGCCAGAGCAAGAAAGGATCCGGGCAATCTCAAGCGCACAGGTGAGTTTTCCGCTCGCAACAGGGCCACTCAAAAGAATCGCACCGGGAAGCCGGTTATTCAAAATGTCATCTTTTAAAAGAGAAGAAGCGTTCTGATACAAAAGGTTGTCGAACATTAGGCAAGCATCCCCCGGATATATGAGATTGGAGTCTGTAAATAAGGAAGCAGAATCTTTGCGAAGGTACTGCCTGAAAGGATGGAGTCAAAATCAAACCAAATCTGGGCTTTCATCACGATGAGGATACAAGAGACAATCAAAGCCCCCTCAACAGCACCAAAAGCAAGACCAAGCACGCGGTCAAGGCTCTTCATGATTTCGCCTGAGAAAATCGCGCCCACAATAATCTGAACGATTTTTACGGCAAGGAAAGCCGTGATGAAAATCAGTATGAACGCAAGAACGACATCTACGGCCGGAATCTTAATGATTTTTGAGATATGAGGTGCAAGCAAGCCGCAGAAATAAAATCCCGCGACCACACCGACAATAACGGCGAGTTTTCCAAAAAGTTCCTTGATAAGTCCGTGAATCATCGCGGTAAAGGCAAAAGCGGCGATTATAATCAAAAAAACAATATCGATGAAAGTGAATGTCATTTTTATTCTCCAAAAGCCTTTTCGTAGACGATTTCGGCAATTTTCTGGGCAGGTCTTTTTCCTTCTGAAAGGGATTTTGACTGCACTGCCGCATTTTCCCGGAATTCAGGATCCAACATTCTCTCAAGAGCAGACTTCAGATAAGATTCCTCGGCATACTCACCCAAAAGAACGATCGCAGCACCTTTTTCCTCAAAGAAATGAGCGTTATCAACCTGATCGCCACGAGTTCCGCTTCCGCACAAAGGAATAAGAACCATAGGCTTTCCAAGCACGGAACATTCCCAGATTGAATTCGCGCCCGCACGGCTCAAAACAATGTCCGCGCAAGAAATGACATCGCACATCTCCTTGTAAATGAACGGATGCAAAAAGTAGCCGTCGTGATTTTTCGGCATTGAATCGGCATCTTTTGCACCGCACTGATGAACGACATTGAAACGCTCGCAAAGCCAGTCGAGGTTCTGAACGACAAGCTCGTTAATCTGATGCGCGCCCAAACTTCCGCCCAAAACAAGAAGGATTGGCTTTTCGGGATTGTAGTCGCTCCGCTCGCTGAAAAGGAAGTTTTTGCCCTCTTCCGGATTTGTATTGTAGAAAACAGGCCGCACAGGATTTCCGGTGACAACGGCTTTTTCGCGTTTGTCAGAAGGAAGATAAGCTTTTGTCTCATCATAAGACACCAATATTTTTGTTGCGAATTTTGAGTTGAGGCGAGTTGCAAGGCCAGGCGTAAAGTCGCACTCATGAGTAAAGACCGGAATCCGCAAGAATTTTGCTGCGACACAAGGCGGAACGCTTACAAAGCCACCCTTCGAGAACAAAACGGCCGGCTTCAGTTTGAGCAAAGTGAAAAATGACTTGACGAGACCGGCGAAAATCTTGAACAAATCGCTGAAATTCTTAAAAGAAAAATATCGGCGCAACTTTCCGCTTGGAATTCCGATGAATTCATCCACAGAGCCAGAGTTTTCGACAAGATTTTTGTCCATTCCGCCTGAATTCCCGAGCCAGACGATTTTAATTTCCTGATTATTTTTTGATGCGATTGCTCGAACCTCATCGGCAACGGCAAGACCTGGGTAAATGTGGCCGCCAGTTCCGCCGCCTGCAAAAACGATTGTATTTCTTATTTTTTTCATGAAAGTTTCTCCAAAATCTTTTTACCAACCTTCCAGTTGTCGCCTGCCCCCATCGTTACGAAGACATATCCGTCAGGGAAAGCTTCACCGCTCGGCTCGGAAAGGAATTTCAGTCCAAGCTCCGCAGCCTCATCAAATTCTTTTGAGTATGAGACATCCTTGTGATATTTTTTTGCGCGCTCTGCCAAAATTTCGCCAGTGACGCTTGCAGCACTTGCATCTTCACGCGCGCTACCATAAATCTTGTTGATGATAACTTTGTCCGCAGAATCAAAACTTGAAGCAAATTCTTCGAGCAAAGCCGCCGTCCGGGTATAAGTGTGGCTCATGAAATCCACGATAATCTTGTGTCCTTTATAAAATTCACGAAAACCGGCAAGAGTCGTTTTGATTGCAGTCGGATGATGGCCATAATCATCGATGAAAATAACATCCTGCCCCAAAGCTGTTTTTGCCCGCCCGACAATTTCACTTCGTCTCTTTCCGCCGGCAAATTCTTTGAGACCGCGCTTAATATCTTCTATGTAATCATGCGGATTTTTTCCATCAGTCTTTAAAAGCTCGCTTGTCAGGGCAATTGCGGCCGCCGCGTTACGAACATTGTGGTCTCCTGGAACGCAAATCGCACACTCGCCCAAAGAAGCAATCTTAAAATAATGAACGCCATTCTCAACCCGCCCGAAAGTAAGCTTGTAATCACCAGAAGCCGCCCCACCATAAGGAATTGCCTGAATGTCAGTTCTTCGGGATTTTGCAAGTTCCACGGCCTCGCACGCGCCTTTGTCATCGGCACAATAAATCACCTGCCCGCCCTGTGGCAGCTTACAGATATAATCGACGAAAGCCGCGCGGATGTCCTCATAAGTCGGATAATAATCCTGATGGTCACTCTCAACGCTTGTAAGGATTATTTTCTTTGGCTCAAAGGCCATGAAATGACGCTGGTACTCGCATGTTTCGGCAACAAAATAATCATATCCCTTTGTCATTGTGCAGGATTCCCCGAAACTTTTGATGATAGACCCAGCGAGAACCTGAGAAGAAAGTGGAAGTTTCTTTAAAACAGTGCCACAGAGTCCTGTGGTTGTTGTTTTTCCATGAACACCACAGACACCACAGGAATAAGATGTTGCACTTATTGCGCCAAGAGCCTCAGAATAAAGCATCATCGGAAGACCGCGTTTTTTTGCTTCGATTAAATCAGGATTTTTTTCGACAGAGTATGCGCTTGAATAAATCACGAACTGAACGCTTTCAGTAATATTTTTTTCAGAGAAAGGAAGAGCCTTGATTCCAAGTTTTTCAAGGACTTCATCAGTGTAAAAACGCTCCGAGACATCACTTCCTGTGATTACAGCCCCGCGCGCATGAAGAATTTCGACAAGGGCAACCATTCCCGTTCCCTTGATTCCAACAAAATGAAAATGAACGCCCTTAAAATCTTTGGGCAAAGAAAATTCGAGAGACATAAGGCAAGTATAGCAGAAATGAAAAAAATTGTGAAATGAAAAAACAGTGCTTTTCAAAGCCGATTTTTTTCATAACTTCACCGTTAAATTTTTTTTTCCAGATTCCGATAATTAAGTATCAGACAAAAAGCGTACAACGCTGAGAAATGGAGTAAAATATGGTAAGAAGTCTTTGGACAGCAGCGACAGGCATGAACGGTCAGCAGCAGAATCTTGACACGATTTCAAACAACCTCTCGAATGTCAACACAACAGGATTCAAACAGCAGCGTGTTGAGTTCGAAGATCTTATCTATCAGAATGTGAAACTGGCAGGAACACCAGCAACTGAAGATACTGTAACCCCAGTAGGAATCCAGCAGGGTGCAGGTACAAAAGTTGCGGCAACACAGCGCATTTTCACACAGGGCTCACTCCAGAACACAGGCGTTGATACGGATGTCGCAGTCGTCGGTGACGGATTCTTCCGCGTTATGCAGTATGACGGAAGCTATGCCTACACACGAGACGGCTCATTCAAAATCGACATGAACGGACAGCTCGTAAATTCAAACGGTCTTCGCGTTCAGCCGGAAGTTATCATGCCGGAAGGATTTGACATCCACACGCTCACAATCGACGACACAGGCCGCGTTTCGGTAAAGATTTTCGGACAGGACGATCCGGTTGATGTCGCTCAGCTTGAGCTTTACCGCTTCCCTAACAACGCAGGCCTTGAGGCAGTCGGTGACAACCTCTACAAAGTAACAAATGCTTCTGGCGAGGCAATTGCAGGACGGCCTGGCTTTGAGGGCTTCGGTGTTACAAAGCACAAGTTTGTCGAGATGTCGAACGTTTCTGTAGTAAACGAAATGGTTCAGATGATTGTCGCTCAGCGAGCTTACGAGTTCAACTCAAAGGCCATCCAGACCACAGACTCAATGCTCTCGACGGCAGTCAACTTGAAACGATAGTTAAAAGTTAGCAAGTAGCAGTTAGGAGTTAGGAGTTTTTGAAGGGGAAAGCCTTCCCCTCGCTCCAACCGCTACGCGTTTTCCGCTACCCCTTCTACGTGGGCCTTGCCCCCGTAACGCCCCCAAAGTTTTCTTACAGGAGAAGAATATTTATGACAATCGGTGGTATTTCAGCAATTACTAAAGGCGAAGGTGCTTCTCTTAGCGCAAAAATTTCTTCTGAAAAGGGGAAATTTGAGGCTCTCGTGAATGAGGCAAAATCTCTCGCTAAGACTGAATCTGGCGTTGTCGGTAAAAATCTTTCTTCTTCACAAGTCTCTTATGACGGCCGCATTAACGGCGACTGGACTTCGGGATTTTCTGGAAGCTTTATGGCAGAAAGCGACAAAACTGCACTTCCGCAGGGAGCGGCTGCAAATCAGGCAAATCCACATGTAAAGCCTTCAACAATCGACCGCACTTCAAAACTCTACGGAAAATCCCTTGAAATGGAATCATACATCGTTAAAATGATGCTTTCTTCAATGAGAAAGACCGTAATGAAGGCAGATTCACAGTCAAACTACGCAAAAAACATGTACGAGGATATGCTCTACGACGAATACGCAACAATGATGACGAAAAATGCGGGATTCGGTTTGGCAGACCAGATGTACTTGCAATTAAGTCAGGGTATAGAAGCTTAGACATCCATGTCTTGACAAGTTTTTCTAAGCAAAAACTTGCGGCTCAACCTGCAAAAATAAAAACAAGCTCTCGGTGAGAACCGGCCACAAAAGTCGCAGTGAACAAGTTCAAACGACTTTTTGTCCGAACCTCACCTACGCTTGTTTTTGCATTTTCTGGCTAAGTGGTCAACTTATTCTTCTTACTTTTCTTTTTGGGTACAATAATAGAATAATTTATCGTCTTTTCGATTTCTTTGCCGGCTTCTAGCTCTACATTCCAGCACAGGGATGCTACGAAGGCGTTTCCGGAGATTGTTGGAGAATCGCTTGCGGAAGACGGGCGGCGGAAAATAATCGGCATACATACTAAATCACAAATCTCATTCGGCTCGTAAACGAAAGAAATGTCATTCGATGTGTCGGTAATCTGCATGTAAGAAATTTTTTTGCATGAGCGAGGGCTTTCTTTTGCATCAATCTCGCTCTTCTCCTCGTTCATAATGACCTCAACTTTGTAAGAATTGGCCTTGACCGAAGAAAAATCAGTCTGCGCATAATTTGATTCGGTGACGAACACGGCTTTCAAATCAAAAGGACTGTCATTTTTCAGAATGTACTGAATCGCGAATCCGCTTGAATTGGCAATATACTTTTTGATGAGCACAACCCCGGCCTGAATCGGAGAGAACATCCCGGAACCAGAAAGCTTGATTTCGTGGCGATGGGCATCAAAATCCAGTTCCTTGAAAACTGTCTGTGAGAAAATTCCGTTGCCAGTCGGCATACCTTTTTTGTATTCGGCGAATTCATCGACAGAAAAAAGATGGTCAACGAACAATCCGCGATGATATTTGTCCTCAACTTTGTCGAACTGCTTGATTCTTCTGGGTGAGTCAGCATAATTTCCGGTGTTGTGAATTATATCCAGCTCCGTAATCTGCGCGCCCTTTAGCGAAACGCAGGCATTATACTGCTTCATCGCACAAATGTATTCTCCGAATCCGTCACCATTGTAATCGTAATTTGCGACAGATTCCTTGAAGCCACCCTTCACTGCCTCACGGACAAGTTTTTCAGCTTCAGTAAGATTTCGGTAAGCGTGCTGCCTCATTGCATTATTAGCAAAAACGCCGTCAGGGTCACAAACATAGCCTTCGCCGTTCTGGGCAATCCAGAGCTTTTCACGCGCAATCTTTTTACGAGCTTTATCCCCCTTGCACTGGTTTATCAAAAGCGAGATATAAAGCATTCGGTTGTAAAGCGCCCGGTTCTGCCTGTATGTAAGAAGGAAGTCAAAAATTGTCGGCTGCGAAGAATTTGAGACACTGATTTCCTCATAAGCCTTTTTCGCCCATTTTGCAACATCTGACTGGATTCCAGCAGGAATGTAAGAAGGAATTCGCGTCTGCTCCCGGTGAAGGTACTCAATCGGAATCGTGACTTTGATTGTGTCGGAAAAGTATTCCTCAACGACGGCAAAAAGTTTTTCGAGCCATTTTGTTTCACATAGTTTTTTAAACTGATTCTCGTCGATTTTAATTGCAACCACCCGTTCATCAGTAAAGGAACTATAGGCATCGTCCTTTGTAAGGTAATTGATTGTATCAAAAAGATTACGAAGGTATTCCCGAGGTGCAATCAGTATGTTCGGTATGAACTCACGGTTTACGGAAATGACACTGAGACTACGCCCCTGCTCATTGACCATAAGCGGAAGATAGAACTGCTTTTCTTTTGGAATCAGAGAGCTGTCAAGAAGCACATACTCCATGCCGCACGACTGGATGCACGAAACAAGATTATTGTCCCAGATTGAATTGAACACAGCCATTCCGCGAGGCCGCTTTCCAATGCAACGACGAAGCTCGCTCGTCATCAAATCAATCTGCCCCGTTCTGTCCTGAGGAAAAAGCAACGGGAAAACAGGATTATAATATCCGCCGCCTAAAATTTCTGTCTGCTTGCGGCTTGTAAGTTTTGAGAGAACCTGTGTGAATTCTGGATGCTCACGGTCAATCCAGGAAAGAAGCGGGCCTGAAAAAGCAAAGGAAAGGTGGCTTTTCGGCTTTTCGGCAAGAAACGAAACGAACCACTTGTAAATTTCCTGATATTTATTCTCAAATTCTTCATTTTGAGACAAGAGTGATGAGGATCCCGTAACATAAAAGCAAACATTTAAAACTTTCATAAGGTTAATAAAAAAATATTATCCTCGCACCCGATTCCACAGTCTATAACAAGCTTTCCAAAATTTAAAGCCTTTTGAAGCAGATTCCTCAATTTTTTTTGCGCGTGGAACCAAAGAAATGATATTTTCTGGACAAAAATCAATGCACTTGCCGCATCCGTTGCACATTTCGGTGACGACAGCACATCCGTCATGGATTTTTATTGCTTTCTGAGGACAAATCTTCACGCAGTCACCAAAGCCGATGCAAACCTTCGGATTTTTGTATTCTGAGCTGTAAATTTCATGGAAAAGGCGGCAGTTTTTTTCACCTTTATAGAACAGCCTTTTATCATCAGATGAAACCTGGAGTTTTTGCACAAAGGCAATTCTTGAAAAATCTGAATTCAGTTCAACGGAATCCGTATCAGTATAAAACTGAAGCTCACTTGAAAGAGAATCGCTGATTCCGTCATATTTTATTTTCAGAGCCGGCAAAAAGAAACAGAATAAATAAAAAATCAGCAGAGTGATAATCAAAAGCATCAGAAAAAGGAACAGGAAAGAGCCAATCATTTTGCGCCCCCATCAAGGTAAATGTTAAACCATGAGACATTAACGCCATAAATCGCAATCATTATTACGGCAATACAAATCAAAAGAACGCAGTAAGAGCTAAGGCCACCCTCGGCAGTGTAAAAGCTAACCCGCTGGCGGACACAAAGGAATACAATCAGCATGGAATAGAAAGAAATTATACACAGGCACGAAATAGCCACGGCATAACCAAGGGTCATTCCCTCATTCAATCCAAGGAAAACGGCCAGAAGAGGAATTGAAAAATCAACCGGAGACTTGCGGACACCGATTCCAATAAAGATTTCAGTGAGTGTCGTAAACAAAATGAATACCAGAGTCGCGATAAAAGGGAAAATCTCTGTCAACTGAACCGGAACAAGAAGCCAGTTTACAAGAATATAGCTAACTGCAGTTGTGGAGCTTGCAGAAAAAAGAGATTTAAGACAAGTAAGAACAGATGAAGATAAAGAATCTGAATGAGAAATAGATTTATGAACCCCAATTCCATAAAAGAGAACGGCAGAAGCAAGCAGAAGATAATAAATTACAATGGAAATCATTTTCCTTCCTCCGCAGAATCAATATCAGGAGCATTTTCCAGAATACGAAGTTTTTTTGAGACAAAAATATAAAAACTGATAAGGGCTGAAACCAAAACAAGACAGCCTGGAATTGTCGCAAGGAAAACACTTGCGCCACCGATGTCAGAGTTCTCAAACAAATGAACAACAATAAGCCTTTTCCAGCCGGGAAAAGTGATGGTTCCATATCCTAACATATCACGGATGAGAAAAATCAAGAGCATAAAAGCACTCAATGCTAAAGTCTTTTTTGCGTTATCTATAAGATGACCTTTAAGTCCATGCTCATAGTCAAGGAAGAAGAATGCAATTATAACGAAAGCCAATGTCGGCAGATAAATGCAGAATCCGAGGGTAAGTGCCGCAACAGGACAAAAAATTATAAGAATCTGCTTGAACAAAATTCCGAGCGAGATAATCGTAAGAGAAAGCACTGTATTCTGCAAGCTTGCCAGATTAGTGCGGTGAATCGCATGGAAAATCATGGTAATGGCCGCCATCTGAAGATTAAAAAGAACTGCCATGATAATCGCATAGGCGAACCTTCCCGGAACAGGAATCAAAAAAGCAAGATTTGCTGCAATATAAAGATATATTTTTTTCTTCTCAGTCATTTATATTTCCTCACTCAGCACCCGTATTCGCAACAATTTTTGGAACCATATTTTCCCAATACTTTAAAATACCGCTTGAGATTCGCTTTCCGACAGTTGCGGAAGCCTTTCCGTTATCGACAGCATAGCCCGCAAAAAACACTCCGTTGTTCTCACTGTAAATGAAAACGGCCGGCAAAGGACCAAGCATCGAAGGAATACGCACTATGACACCGTAATATTTTTCATTCTTGCGGTCATCTTTTTTTATCAGCTCGTAGACAGCGGAACTCGTAGACAATGTTGAATTGACAGGAAGATTCGTTCCGACCGTATACTGTCCGTAAGGATAAGAATCAAGGACATTCTGAATCTCAACAGCAAGCCCCGCGCGCCAGGAATTTCTTGCGGAAAGTGAAAAAATTATGAGGACGACAATCATGCCGAAGACCATGCCGAAAAAGACAAGGAAATTTTTTATTATCTTTTTAGATTTTGTGTCAAGATTCACGAACTTACGCATCAACTCCCTCCTTAACAGCCTTTACCTGATTCATAAGAACCGTTCCCATATATTCCTTGAGGAAATGATTCTCAACGCCCTGAATGAAAAGGGAGAATACATTGACAATCAGAATGACAAAAGCAAAACCGACCGGCGAAAGTCCGATTCCCATGATAAAGAAAGCAAGGACACCGGCAAACAAACCGTAAAACCATTTTCCGCGATTTGAGAAAGGCGTTGTTCCATGCCACTGCAGCAGGAAGAATGTTGAGAAAAGAGTGCCGCTTGAAAAAAGAGCAAGGATTACATCGCCCTGAAACATCAATCCATTATAGAAGAAAGGTGCCGCAAGCTTTACGAGAATGCCGTAAGTAAAAATAAATACAGCCGGAATTATAGGATTTAGTACATCGGCAGCCAAAAGAACGATTGAGGAAATGAGAGTCAGAAGATTGAAGCGGAATGCAGGAATGCTTGAATGAGAATCCCAAAGAAGCGAGAAATAGCCTTCCGGGATTGAAAATCCGAACAAACTGAAAAGCTTTCTGTTAAGGAAATTCGTAACGGTGACATCGAAGGAATTCTGCGGGAAAGTTCCGTCCTGAATCAGCGAAAGCGCGATATTCTTTGACTGCAACGCGACTTCAGAAAGAGAAGTTTCCGGGAAGAATTTCATGCCGATAATCCAGCAGACCGTAACGGTAAGCGCAGCCGGATTTATCCAGGAATTCGCAAAGCCGCCTAAGGTATGCTTGTTCAAAAAAAGGACGACGAAACTTACGAAAAAAACGGTTGCCGGAGGAAAGCCGGCAGGAATAAGCAATGCAATCATCAAAGCCCTGATTGTGCTTGAAATCATCACGAAACTGCTTTTGTAGTTCTTTTCAGAATTAAGGAGATCAGCCGCATAAGACGCAAAGAGACTCGCCAAAACAATCCGCAGGGAATCCACAGACTTTGTAATGAAAAGCATGAGAACCTGCATGAGAAGCAAAGTCAGCATGATGTATGACTCGGTGCGGACAGAAGGCCTGAGATATTTGAACGGGCTCAAAAAAACTGATTTATACAAGATTTCTTTATTTTTCATTATGAGACCCCTTTAATAAAGAGATTGTCTGGCTCAAAGGAAGCCTTGAAGGACATACTGAATTGCAAAGTCCACATTCGGTGCAAAGAATCACGGATTTATATGCGTCTTTGTCGCTCTTGCAGGCAGTTTCAATATCCTGAATATGGAAAATTCGATAAAGATTGCCTGGCCAGAGGTTGACAGGACAGATTTTGCGGCAATTTCCGCAGCGCACGCAATTTTCGGAATTCTGGATTTTTACGCTGTGCAAAGGAATGAATTCAACGGATTTAACTCCGCGGTTAATAGGAATGTCCAGGCTTGAGACCGCCCTTCCCGAAACGATTCCATTTATGACGATTTTTGAAAGCTTGCGCTTGAATCCGCCACACTGCTCAACGATATCACGCAATGTAGTTCCGATTCGGACATTGAGCATGGCGGCAGTATTGAGGCAGTCACCTGTAACATGGACAAAATCACTCACCACAGGCCGGCCGAGCACGATTGCATTGTATACGGACATAGCCGTTGCACTGTCAATGAACAAATCTTTTTTGCCGACTTTTGAAAAGAATTCGCCTTTGTAAGTTTTTTTTATGGCAGCCGTAATGTCATGCATGGTTCCGGCCGGGTATTTTTTAGTGTCTGTCGCAACTGTGAAAACCTCAAGCCCGTCTCCGAAGAACGATGCTCCCCTTTCCTTTATTATTGAATCAATTTCCGGCTTAAGGATATTTTTTTCTGATGCGGAATAGGCAATCATGAGATTTTTTGCGCCGAAAGTCTTGGCAAGAATAGCAGCTCCCTCAAGGACAACAGGAAGGAAATGCTTCGAGACGAAAGATTCAGTCACATAGCTTGGATCGGAATCGAAGAGCCTCAGAACTACGATACTGCTCCCGGCATCACGGACTTTTTTTATCTGCGTGAACACAGGAAGTTCCCTGTCAAAAGTATTTACGACACCGGCTTCTTTTAAAAGAAAGTGAATCGTGGAAGCATCGTAATTCTTCCAGTCCTGCTTTGCGGATGGTTTTCCAAGATAAGAGAAAGAGCCGTTCAGTTCAATGACCGCGCACAAGCCCTGCTTTCCGTTGCTGTACTGCCTCTGCTCGATTTTTCTAATGATTCCTGGAACAGAAGAATGAATGTAAAGTCCTTTTGATTTTGCGATTATGTCACCTTCTCTTACACGCATTCCCTCGGAGACAACGACCTCAGAAACAGAATCATCATCCTCGCAAAGAGGTATGACCGCAACTTTCGGAAGGAATGCGTTTATCGAGGAAACGATAATATCTTTATCAACAGAAATAAAATTAGATGCTGAGACCATAGCGTTTTCTTCCCACAATATAATTGATTCCAAGCGAAGCCGTTACCGTGATAAAAACCACAAGCAGAATCAAGGCAAATCGCTCCGCAGCAGAGACAGAAGCTTTTTTGGTATAGGCGAAACTTGCGTTTTTCCCTTGCCTAAGCATAAGCTTTTCTACGGCAGGATAGTCAAGTTTCTCAACCAGCTTATAAACTGAATCACGGAAATCAGAATTGAACACAAAGGCCTGGGTTTCGACTTCCTTTATGACACCATCTGACTCCTGATAATCCTTAATTGAAACGACCTCGCCTTCTTCTGGAAGCGGATGCTGCTCTTCTCCGATTTTTCGGTACGGGAAAGTGACGGTATTCCAGCTCCAGTTTATGAAATCGGACAACTGAACAAGCTCCCCGCCCCTTGCAACAGGAGCCGGAAGAGACGGCATTGCAGCAGAAGAAGAAATAGAGCCGACATTTCCAGAGACTTTGAAACAAAGCAATGTCGCAAAAAGAGATGCAAGAAGCAGCCCAAGCAAACGGATTCCGAGATGCCCCATGACCGGCATCATTCTTGCGCTGCGGATAAAAAGCGGCTTGAAGGAATATTGATTTTCACGATGCTGCTGAACCAAAAAATACATCCATACAAGGCTTACCGAACCCGAAAGCGCAATCACATAGAAAACAGAATGAAGCGGCGAAGAAAAAAGAAGCACGAGAACAGGAGAAAGCGCGAAAAGAAGCACATAAGGGCTGTTCAGCGTTTTTTTGAGAAAGTACATTCTTGACCAAAGAGAATGGAAAAGGAAAAAGGCGAAATAAAAAAGCATTGCCGCCGCACACACCGTAAAAAGCGGACGGGTAAAAGAAAGCAGAATAAAGAAGGAGCATCCGAGCAAGTAAAGCACCCTGTTTTTTGAGAAGAAAAGGAAAAGGACAAAAACAAGCGCGCTGATTATAGGGGCAATCCACGGAAAAGAAGCCTTTCCGTCAGTACCAGCATTCGTTCCCTGAAAAGCCGAAAGCTCCCGAACAGCACGGTCAAGCATCGCAGACTTGGTATCAGGAACATAGAAAACCATAGCCCTGTGATTTTTGTCCATGAAGAACTCAGAACGTCTGTAAATGTATGAATCAGCATCCTGCACCTGAACTGGCGACAGTTGCGACAGAACGGGAATTTTCTGGTTCGAGCTTGATATAACCGAATCACAGCCGTTTTTTTCGAGGACCGCAAGAATATCGTTCTCAGAAAGCTCCTCACTGTAAACATAAAGGATTCTGTAATCTTTCCAGAACTGGCTCACAGGAAGCGAGCGGAAATGGCACAGCAAGAAAAAATCGAGAAAACTGATTATGAAAGGAAAAATATACTTTGAATTAAATCTCATTTTTAAATAACCAGGTTACAGGACACAGAAGGCAATTCCTATGAAGAAACCAAGCAGGCTTCCGACGAATGCCTCCATCGGTGAATGTCCGTTGACTTCCTTTAGTTTTTTGAAATCATCGTAAAGCCCCTTTTCTTTGAGGACCGCACCAATCTCATTCAAGCGGCGTGCCTGCATACCGTTGGCCCGGCGAACACCCACCGCATCACGAATCGTGACAAGGAAAAACACATAGGCAAGGACAAATACATCGGAATCAACGCCGCAGCGATAACCGATTGTGGTACAGAGACATGCTGTGATAGCGGAATGGCTGGACGGCATACTGCCTGTACGCCAGAAAAGCAACTCGAAAAGTTCTTTTATACTGTGGACATTCCCGGAAAAAAGCTTAATAACTGTTTTGATGAATTGCGCGCACAACCAGCTGAACACACACGCCAAAACGATAGGGCTGCCCAATAGGATTTGTAGTTGCAATCCTGCATTCGATAACATAACCTTATTTTAACAGTCTGAGATATTTTAGTCTATAATAATGAAGGAAATCACTTGCCATCATGCGACATTTTATCAGAAAGAAAGCGCACATCCTCCTCGCGGATTGAGGAAATCTTTGCGCAGGCACAAAGGCGGTTACAGTCATAGTTCTCAAAAACCTCGTCCACGACACATGTAAAATAAACCTTGCGTTCCTTTACAGGTCCAGAAATCGGGAACCTAAAAAGAACCGCATACTCATAATCAGCGGCAAAAGGCATGTCTATTTTTCTGGCACCGAACAAGATTCTTGCAGAATCAATATATACGACCTTCGGAGAATGAATCCTGCCCTCAATGGACTCAGCTTCGGAAATTTCTTTTTCTGAAAGATACCGTTTCGCAATCTCCTTGTAATCAGAATGAACAAAAAGCGGAAATCTCTCATCAAAATCGCAAACTATGTCAGTCTGACGCTTCTCATTTTTTTTTGATGAAGCCTCGTAATAGACAGTAACGGAAAATCCTGACTTTTCCTGATTTTTTTTATCCTCGACCTTAAAGATACTGGCAGGAATCACCAGAGCAAGAGTAACAGGCTCCTCAGGCTTTGATTTTTTTGCAGGCACGGCCTGAACTTTCGTGATAAAATAAAGGGCAAGCTTATTGAAATAGAACTGAACCCGAACAACTCTGCCCAAAAAGAGAGAATCGGACTCTGGCGCATTTTTCAAAAGTATTATTCCCTGCTCCAAAACCTGAATTTGCTCGGCCTTAAGAGCCAAAGGAAATACGGGCTGAACAGGCTCCTGGCCTAGAGAGACGGAAGAGTCTTCTTTTTCAAGGGAAATCGTGAGGGGCGCATTTCCGTCAACCAGATAATCGAGAACCAGCTGCCGCTCAACACCTGTAAGCTCATTTTTTGCCATCAAGAATCTCCCAGTCGGCAATCTGAACCTGATCGACCTTCCAGCTACCGGATTTTTCTACACAAAAGACACAAAGCGTAAGCGTGGCCTTTTTTGAGAAGAATTTTACAGGAACTTCGTAATAAAGACCGTCAAGGAATGGCTGTCCAAACACGAAAGAATCAAACAAGGGCGGCTCTTCAACATCTTTTTCGGATTTTTCAAAATCAGATTTTTTCTCGGAATCAGTTTTTGCTTTTTTATCTAGCTCAAAGCAATCCGAGAAAATTTTATTGAAATCATTATAAAACAAGGCAAGGGAATAGACACATTCCTGCACCATAAATGAATCGGCATCTTTATTTTTGGAAATTGAATCAGAAAATAATGTGAGCATTTCCCTCAATGCAGGAGAAATAAGACTTGTGTCCAGAGAGCCGAAGCCACCAAGAACCGGGTAAAGCCTTTCAGAATCAGAAGTTTTGCCTGCAAGCACCACAAGCGGAGAAAGAGTGATTCTGGATGAAATTCCATTGGCCGAAGAAACATTTGCCGTAAGACGGTCAGGCTCGACTTCCTCAGTCCAGACGGTAGATTTATAAAGGCTTTCCGCAGTGTAACGGAGCGTAGGAGTATCGGAGTCAACGGAATTCTCCTGTGCGGAATTTGAGCATGAAAAAAGAAGAGAAAATACGCAAAGGGCGACAAATCCCCCAAAAACAGAGAGAATTTTATTATTCATAAACGTTTCTATATAGTATAGCATAAGACAAATTAAAGGTATATAATATGAATAAATTTTTTGATTATTAAAAAGAGGTACATTCATGGCTCTAACTCTTGCCGAAAAAATCTTGCAGGAACACATCGTTCCAGAAGCTTGCCCTAACATTCAGTTCAAAAAGGGCACTCCAATTCCTCGCGGAGAGGACATCGCAATCCATATTGACCAGACTTTGACACAAGATGCAACTGGTACAATGGCCTACCTTCAGTTTGAGACAATCGGAATTCCACGGGTCAAGACAGAGCTTTCAGTTTCATACATCGACCACAACACTTTGCAGACTGACTTCAAGAACATGGACGACCACCGTTATCTTCAGTCAGTGGCAGCAAAATACGGCCTTTATTTCTCACGCCCGGGCAATGGTATCTGCCATCAGGTTCACCTGGAGTCCTTCGGAAAGCCGGGAAAAACCTTGCTCGGTTCTGACAGCCACACACCAACAGGTGGCGGAATCGGCATGATTGCAATCGGTGCTGGTGGTTTGGATGTCGCAGTCGCAATGGGTGGCGGCGCATTCCACACTCCGATGCCAAAAATCTTCGGCGTTAAGCTCACAGGCAAGCTCAAAAAAGGCGTCGGCGCAAAGGACATCATCCTTGAAGTTCTCCGCCGAGAGACAGTAAAGGGCGGTACAGGCGCAATCTACGAATATTTCGGCGAGGGCGTTGAAAAGCTCACAGTTCCACAGAGGGCAACAATCACGAACATGGGCGCAGAACTGGGCGCAACCTGCTCAATCTTCCCATCAGACGCATCTACAAAACGCTTCCTCGAATCAATGGGCCGCGGAAGTGACTGGAGCGAGCAGAAGGCAGACGAAGGGGCTGTATATGACAAGCTCATCGAAATCAATTTGGACGAACTTCACGCACTGGCTGCCTGCCCGCACAACCCTGACGTAATCGACACGGTAAAAAATCTTGCTGGCAAAAAAGTAACTCAGGTCGTAATCGGTTCTTGTACGAACTCTTCTTTGGATGACTTGGAATCTGTTGCCGCAATCGTAAAAGGAAAGCATATAGCCCCTGGAGTTGAGGCTGGTATCGCACCAGGAAGCCGCACTACTCTCCTTATGGCATCTAAAGCCGGCATCCTCGAAGACCTTATCGAAACCGGATTCCGAATCCTCGAATCAGCTTGTGGTCCTTGTATCGGACAGGGATTTGCTCCAAACAGCGAGGGCGTAACCTTGCGAACATTCAACCGAAACTTCAAGGGCCGCTCAGGCACTGCCGACGCAAATGTATATCTCGTTTCACCTGAAACAGCCGCAGCCGCAGCAGTAACAGGAGTTTTCACAGAGGCAGAGACATTGAGCTACGAAGACCCTGCATACAAAACAGGCGTCCGAATCTCAATGCTCGACGGAAACGATCCGCGCTTGTCTAGCCCGATGGTTCTCAACTGCGCGACAAACCGTGCTATGGTTATCCCGCCGTTGCCTGAGTCAGAAGCAAGCAAAGTCGAAATTCTTCGCGGACCGAACATCAAGCCGTGCCCAGCATGTCGTGAATACAAATCAAATCTTTCGCTCCCAGTACGTCTCAAGGCAAGCGACAACGTATCAACCGACGACATCATGCCGGCCGGAGCAAAAGTTCTTCCACTGCGTTCAAACATCCCTGAGATTTCAAAATTCACCCTCACCCGCCTAGACGAAACATTCTACACACGCTCAGAAGAAGCAAACTTCGCTGACTGCTGTGTAGTCGGTGGCGAAAACTATGGACAGGGTTCTAGCCGTGAGCACGCAGCCCTTGGACCTATGTACCTCGGAGTACGAGCCGTAATCACAAAGAGTTTTGCTCGAATTCATAAAGCAAACTTAATAAATTACGGAATTATTCCAATGACATTTGCAAATTCTGAAGATTATGTTAAAATTAAAGAAGGGGATACACTTGAACTCGTTGATCTTGATAATTCCCTCAAGAACCACAAGCCGTTCAAAGTTCTCATCAACGGAACGACAGAGATTGAATGCGTGAACGATATTGCTGCTCGTTCTGCTCAAATCATTATGGCAGGTGGTTTGGCGGCTTACACCCGAAAGGGCGGAAACTAAGCCAAAATACTTAAAAAGTAAAAGGAGGAGCTTTATGAATGTACACAACATGATGGAAGATTTGGTCACGGCCGAAGTAAACGCTCTTTACGAACAGGTTAAAAAGGCAAATTCTCCGTGGCTTACCTGTGACTGCAAAAACTGTCGCCTAGACACAATCAGCTATGTTCTGAACAGGATTCCGCCGAAATATGTTGTCTCTGGCCGTGGAGTAACTCACTCAAACGAAATTTTCGCAGACCATCAGCTTATCGCAGATATTTCCGCAGTAGCAATGGAAGGCTTGCGAATCATTTCATCGACAAAACGGCCATTCCACACACTTCCGCGCGAGGAATGTGAAGTCAAAAAAGAAGAGAATCCAAGCTTCAATTTCCCGACATTCACAGGAACAATTCTTGACGGAAGCACATTCGAGCCTATTTCCGGCGCAAAAATCCTGCTCAAGCTCGATGGCAAACCGGTTGATATGGTCGATATGACATGGGCAAACCCGACTCAGACTTTCCAGAGCACAAGGGGTGCGTTCACATTCTGGCCAAAATCACTTTCAGCTCAAAAAACTGGCGAAAGCAAAAAATTTGAGTTTGAGGTCGAGATTGAGGTCGAGGGCTACGAAAAATCATTCCAGTATTTTGAAGTGCCAATCATCAGTGATTCGGAGACAAAAACCGAGCTGAACACGGCTTGCTCCGTCAAAATCCGCGACATAGTTCTTTTCAAAAGAGAGATTTTTGAAGAGGACAAAAAAGAAGAAAAAGCGGAAAAATAGCAGAATTTATCAAAAGAACGGTTCACATCTATTGACACGAGCCGTTCTTTTTGATAATCTATTATCATTCTTCGGGCAGTTAGCTCAGTTGGTAGAGCCCCTGGTTTACACCCAGGTTGTCGGGAGTTCGAGTCTCTCACTGCCCACACTTTTAAGACTTAGGTTTTAGCCTGAGTCTTTTTTTATGCCTCTGTCCCTGAAAGCTCTGGCTGATTGTTTGAATCCAAAATCAATACATCTTTTCTTTAAAAGAAAAAAGCCACATCAACTAAAAAGCTAATGTGGCTTCTACCCTATCTTGCTATCTGATTGAATCTATATTTAAGCTTCCGCCCTTTACAAACGGAAGGACATTCTCGCAGCGGGCGATTCTCGTGCGGACGAAAACCGGGCCTTTTACATCAAAAGCCTTGCTTTCCCAGTCCGGGTCAGTGTCGGCATCAATAGCTTTGATTCCAAATCCTTCTGCAATTTTCAGCAAATCAGGATTAGAAGCAAAAGTGCTTGCCGAATAATGCTTATTGAAAAGATATTCCTGCTGCTGACGAACCATGCCCAAGGCTCCGTTTTCAAGAACAATTACAGTGACATTAAGATTGTTCTCTGCCATAGTGGCAAGTTCCTGAATGTTCATGAGGATTGAGCCGTCACCTGAAATACAGATGATTCGCTTGTCTGGCTCTGCAAAAGCAGCTCCAAGTGCCGTTGGAAGACCGAATCCCATCGTACCGAGAGAGCCGGAAGTAAGGAACTGACGAGGCCGCTCAACATCATAATACTGAGCCGCCCACATCTG
>NZ_JAFRNB010000112.1 GCF_017430385.1 Treponema sp. | reverse complement strand
TCGATTCCGTGTTTCCAGAAATCTTTTTGCGTGATGTCGAAACCTGCTTTTTTGCACAAATCTTCGCAGCTCATGTTGCCTGTGTTTGAAAGCAATTCTGCGTAGGTTTTGGCGAAATCTTTTCCTTCTTTCTGGTAGCGGGCGTACAATCCTGCTGCGAAAAGCTGTCCGAAAGCGTAGGGGAAGTTGTAAAAGTCCAGTCCTGTTGAATAATAATGTGATTTTACTGCCCACATATATTCGTGCCGCTCGCTGTTAAGTCCGTTTCCATAAGATTTTTCCTGAGCTTCGCGCATGAGACGGCAGAAATCATCTGAGTTAAGCTCGCCGTTCTTTCGTTCTTCAAAAACACTGCGCTCAAAGTAGAATCGGCACAAAATATCGACCAGAACCTGGCTCACATCCTGCAAGTCCAAATCCAGAATCTGAATTTTTTCGGCATCGCTGCATTTTGAAATCATGTCCTGCTTGACGATTGTTTCTGCGAAGGTTGAGGCGGTTTCGGCGAGCGTCATCGGGTATGAGAAAAATGCCGGCGGTTTTCCTTTCATGCAAGAAAAATGATATGCGTGGCCGAGTTCGTGCGCCAGCGTGATTATGTCGCTGAATGCGCCCGTGAAGTTTGTCATGATTCGGCTCTGGTGCCCGAGTGCAAAATCTTCGTCGTAAGCCCCGCCTACCTTTCCTGCTCGTACTTCGGCATCAATCCAGTTTTCGGCAAAGGCTTTTTTGGCAAACTCGCCCATTTCCGCACTGAAAGAAGAATATCGTTCGATGATGTAATCGCGGGCCTCGTCGAAAGTCCATTCTTTTGAAAGAAGACCTTTTTCGGAATTATCCCGTTTGTTGAGCGGAGTCGAAACAAGCGGGGCAAACAAATCGTAAAAAGCAAGACCTTTTTTGTCCTGAGAGACTGTGAGATTGTTTTTGTGAAGAAAATCAGCCTTTAGATTGAAATATTCCCGCCAGAGAGGAAGGCTTTCTTCGATTGAACTGATCAGCGCGTCGAGCGTTTTTTGTGAAAGTCGGGCAGAGGAAAGAGAGCGGTCGAGCGGCTTCTGCCATTTTCGGTGGCGGTTTAGCGTGAGGGTTTCGCCTTTGAGATTGTTGAGGCAGGCCGCAAACGCGATTTCATTCTGTTTGAGAAGTGAAATTTCTTTATGATACGCAGATTTGCGTAATTCCGGGTCTGCTGAGTACGCATCATTGCGTAATTCGTTGAAAGTTTTGCCTGTTTCAGCATCTTTGAGATTTGAAATCAGTTGCTCGTGAAGCCTGTCCCACGCATCTCCGCCAGTCTGCTGAAGTTCGCCCGCAAGTTTTTCTTCGAGCGGTGACATCTGATGCTTTGTCTCTTCGAGAGTTTCATTCAGAATGTAGCGGTATTCCTCAAATTCCGGGAAACGCTTGTAAAAATCTTCGAGGCGGCCACTGTTAGCGAGCAAAACCGACTTGAAAGTCAAATCAAGCTGCTTGTAACGGAGCGTGAGATTGTCAATCTGAGTGATATTGTTGAGATAGTCCGTGTTCGTGGTGTCAACCGAGTAAATTATGTAGGCATAGGCATTGAGCGAGCCGCAAAGAGCCGAAACTTTTTCGTCCGCCTCAAGAAAGCCTTTGAGCCAGACCGGAAAGTCAAAATTCTCGCCGGCATTTTTTATGAAATTGCTTGCCGACTCCAAAAGCGACTCAAGATTTTCCATGCCGCTTTCAAAGTCAGAAAGAGCCTTCTGGTATTCAGCGGATTTTATTGAAGGAAAAATGGAATCCAGGTTCCATCGTGGGATTTTGTTTGAGTTTGTCATAGTGGTATTTTATCACAAATTATTCTAAGAATTCATAATCTTTCAACAGATTTGTTATATTTTTCAAAAGTTTTTGGCTGAATTCTTCATTGCGTTTTTTTGTGATAAAATCTTTGTTTATTTTGACTTCTGTTGATTCAATGAAGAAAAGATACGCTGGAACAGAAAGCTCTTTTGAAAATGTCTCAATCATCTCAACGGAAGGAAATTTTTTGCCAGTTTCAATTTCGCTCAAATAATTCGTGGCGATATTGCATTTTTCGGCGAGTTGTTGCTGACTGAAATGTGAATTTTTTCTGTAAAACTTTAAATTATTTATAAATACATTCCTCAACGACATGTTTCTAATGCTATCGGCTTGTTTTTATAATTGGCACAAGCCTTTAGTGATATTAGAATAATTATCTAGCTATTAGCTTTAAATTTCAAAAATCATTGTCGGCGGACAGAAAACGCAAAGGAGTTTTTATGGGACAGGTTGAAAACAGTCTTTTCGGAAAACCACATTACAAACAGTGCAAAAATTGTGGTTGTGAATTCAGAGTTGGAAAAGGAATTAATTCCAAAGGCAAAAAATTAACGAAAGTTGGACTTGTATTTGCGATTTGTACGCTTGGTACCTCTCTTATAAATCCGATGTTTTCTTGCCAGAAATATTGCTCACGAGAATGTTGGCGAGCTGATACTGGAAATAACTAAATCAAATCCTGCCCTTCTTCATTTTCGAAAAAGGGCATTTTTTTTGGAGTTTTTGTTGAAATACTTTTTTGTTTTTTGTAGTATGTTTTTTGCCTCATCACTTTTTGGTGATTCTTGGATTTTTGATAGATACGGAGAAAAAGGAAAAAACACACCAGATTTTTTTGTTGTTTTTTCAAATACAAAAGAAGCAGAATCTTGGCTCTCAGAATCAAATTTGACACTTTCTGATTTACGAGAACTTGAGCCTTTACTTGGATATCTCCAAAATGATATGGGCCGAATCGTAAAATCAGGTTATGTTATGATTTTCTGCATTGAATCAATATCCTATGGAGATGAAAATTTTTATCCAAGCGATTATTATGTGATACCCTAGATTTTGTTTGTCATAAAACGCTCCTAAGTTCAGAAATCTTTTCGCTTGTGGTTGCCCAGCTTGTCGCAAAGCGCACGACCGTGTGATTCTCGTCATATTTTTCCCAGAAAGAGAATTTTACGCTTTTCTGCAGCTCCTGCATTTTTGAATTTTCGAGAATCACGAACTGCTGGTTTGTCGGCGAGTCGATGAAAAATTTGTAGCCTTTTTCGCTGAAGGCCGATTTGAGTTCTTCCGCCCGGTCAATTGCGTTTTTGCTGATTTTGAAATAAAGGTCATCGGTGAAGAGTGTGTCGAACTGAACTCCGAGAAGCCGCCCCTTTGCAAGAAGCGCGCCGTGTTTTTTAACAAGATGGTCGAAGTGGGCCGGCATATTTTTCTTTGTGAATACGACGGCCTCACCGCAAAGCGCGCCGACCTTTGTTCCGCCGATATAAAAAACATCGCACAAGCGGGCGACATCCTGCAAAGTTATATCAGTCTGCCTGCTTGCCAGGCCGTAGCCAAGCCTTGCTCCGTCCATAAAAAGCGGGATTCCGTGCTTGTGGCAGACTTCGCTGATTTGAGAAAGCTCCTCTTTTGAATAAAGGGTTCCGTATTCTGTCGGGTGGGAAATGTAGCAAAGTCCCGGAAAAACCATGTGCTCATGGTTTCCGTCCGCATAAAAATCTTTGATAAAGGAATCAAGCTCGCTTGCATCTATTTTGCCGTTATGGGCTGGAAGCGTAAGGACTTTCCGGCCTGTATATTCGATTGCGCCGGCTTCGTGAACGCTGACATGGCCCGTTTGAGCCGAAACTACGCCTTCATATTGGGCAAGCATCGTGTCGATTACAATCTGATTTGTCTGAGTGCCGCCTGTGAGAAAAAAGACCTGAGCTTCTGGCAAACCGCAGGCGGCGGCGATTTTTTCTTTTGCACGCTCTGTGTATTTATCGCTTCCGTAGCCAGAAAGACTTTCCATATTTGATTTTGCCAGTGCTTCCAGAATAAGCGGGTGAGCACCTTCAATATAATCACTTTCAAAAGAAATCATAAAAAACTCCGAAGCTTAGAAGAAAATAAGTCCTAAGATTCCGAGCGGAATCAAGTAGCAGGCGAACCATTCAAGTTTGCCTTTGCGAATCAATTTCATCAAAATCGAAAGCGAGAGGTAGCCCCATGCGAATGCCGCAAGACAGCCGCAGAATACTGGAAGAACACCAATCTGACTTCCGACTTCACCCAAATCTTTTGCTTCAAGCACGAATGCGCCCAGAATCGCCGGAATCGAGACGATGAACGAAAATTCGCCTGCCGCAGCCCGGTTTACGCCCGCAAGCTGTGCGCCCGCAATAGTTGAACCAGATCGGCTTATACCTGGCAAAGTTCCGACTCCCTGCATGAAGCCGATAAAAAGTGCCTGAAGAATGGAAATGCCCTTTGGTTTGACTTCGCCAGACTGGCTGAGTGTTCCCTGAGCGGAGTCGAAGGGGACGTCACTTTTGCGGGCGGACTTTCGTTTTTCAAATTTTGCACTGAAAATCAAAAGACATGCTGTGAACAAAAATCCTGCGCAAGTGACTTTAATCGGAAGTTCTGGAATAAGCTTGCTCGTAACAACGCCGATTGCGCCAGTTACGACAGTTGCAAAAATCACAGCCAGAATTGTCTTTCGGCCAAGCTCGTCCGTGCCCGTGAGAAGGTCGGCTTCCGGGGTTTTAGGGGCTATGCCCCTAGGAGAAGGGGTAGCCTCCGACATCCTGTCGTGACAAGAATTTTGCAAGCAAAATTCTTGCGGGTTTATCTTGCTTTCGCCCACCTCCTTGTGGGCATCATTTATAAATATATTATTTGATTTGCTTTTGCAGGGGAAGGCTTTCCCCTCCTCATTTTCTAATTTTCCATTTTCAATTTTCCGTTTTCCGTTTGGCAAAATCCATCTGAACAAAATCACGAAAAGGCGGGCGATTTTCTTCCTGAAATAAAGAATTACCGCCGCCAGAGTTGCCAGGTGCAGCATTACATCAAAAAGAAGGGGAACATCGCTGAGACCAAAAAGTTTTTGCGCCACCGCAAGATGTCCGCTTGACGAAATCGGCAGAAATTCCGCGATTCCCTGTAAAACACCAAGAATAATTGCTTGAAAAATTGACATGCTGCTAGTGTAACATATTTCTTCATTTTGATATACTTTCCTCATTATGAAAAAGTTTTCCGTTCTTTTTGCACTCGCAGCAATTTTTGTTTCATGTTCGTCAGTTGTCGTTCCAAATTATATCGTTGATTATTCAGATGCAGGAAAAGAAGAACACCGCCTGGAAGAAGAGCGGATTGCAGCCGAAAAGGAAGCTCGCCGTAAAGCCCGGCTGGAAGGCCACTATGAGGAAGGAAATGGCTATGTCGCAAAAAAAGAAATTACCGTTGACCGCGAAAAATCTATCCGAATTGTGCTTATTTCAGATTTCCATTCGGCAATGTTCGGAAGCAACGAAGACACTCTGATTCAAAAAATCAAGGATGCGAAGCCCGATTTGATTGCCTTGACCGGCGATATTTTTGATTTCCAGACAAAATCTTACCGCCCGGTTCAGCATGTGCAGTATCTTATTGAGGGCATAAAAGATGTCGCGCCGTTTTTTTATGTTTCGGGCAACCATGAATTTTATGCGTACCACAACGAGGAATTCAACTATATGATTACAGATAATGGCGGAGTCGTAATCGAAGGAAAAGCGCAGAAAGTTTCATTGCCGCTTGGTGATGTTATAGTCGCAGGAATCCCGGACCCATTTATCGACCTCAATTATGAAGAGCGAAAGAAAGGAAAGGATAATCCAGAAAAATATCTCGAACGGATTGAGAACTTAAAGAATGTGACCGAGACTGCTCAGAAAAATGCGGCCGCTGCCGGTTCAAAAATCTTGTGCACGATTCTTCTTGCGCACCGCCCGGAATATATAGAAGATTATAAAAAAGCCGGCTGTTTTGATTTGGTTCTCAGCGGACATACGCACGGCGGACAGTGGAGATTCGGAAAAATTATAAAGGGTGTGTATGCGCCAAATCAAGGCTTCTTTCCGAAATATGTTGGCGGCCTCTACGAATTTTTTGAAGACGAAAAACCGTCCGCAATGGTCATAAGCCGTGGTTTGTCATATCAAAAACCTGCTTTCCCAAGAATTGGAAACAGCCCGGAACTCGTAATTATAGATGTAGTTCCGCACGAGAGCCGATTTTAGGTAGAATATTTTTTCATGGAAGGTTGGGGGCAATCCACCTGCTGCGGCTGTTCCGCGGCTCGCTCACCCTCGGCCTCTTCCCTCGTCACTCATTTCATTCGCTCCTCAGTCCAGTGGCTGGCTACGCCACCGCTCCATAGCCGTGCCCGACATTTTCGTGATAGGAAAAATTTTTTGCATTTTTCAGACTATTTGCGACATCCATGTCGTGACAAGAATTTTCATTCTGAAAATTCTTGCGATTTAATTGCTCTCCGCCACATCCGTGTGGCAATTTTTTTTTACTTTTTTCAAAAAAATTGCTTTTACATTGCCAAAAATGAAAAAATTTTGGAAATACATATATGCGTGGAAAAAATTCCCATGTGATATTTATTTTCAAGCGAGGTTCATTTATGGTACAGAAAAAAGCAACACTCAGACCTTCACCAACGGCAATCCTCAATCCGCGGCTTGACCCGATTTTCAAGGCGATTTTCACTCAAGGCACGGAAGAATCCGACCTGGCCCTCAAGGGCTTGCTTACCGCTGCTATCGGCAAACAGGTCATTTCACTCACTCTCCAGCCGAACGAACCGCCCGTTGAGATTCCCAAAAACATGCAGATGTCGTTTGATGTCAGTGTGGTCTTCAATGACGGCGAGAGGGCGGACATCGAGGTACAGGGACGGCAGTATGACTATGACTATGACTTCGGAACACGGGCGGAAATCCAGTCTGCCCGGCTTCTGAACATGAACGCAAAAAAAGGAAACGAATGGCAGACCGAAAAAGTCTATCAGATTTCGGTGCTCAACTTTGAATACGACAAAGATGACATGTCAGCGGTGTCGTGGTATAATATGAGGAGTGATTCGGGCGGAAGGCTCGGCGACAGTCTCAATGTGATTTTCCTCGACCTTGTGAAAATCCGCAGGCTAAAAGGAACTCCGCCGGAAAACCTTTCGCCTATCGAAAAGTGGGGGATGTTCTTCGCCTTCGAGGACAATCCGAAAGAACAGGAATATCTTGCAAAGGTCAAGGAGAACATGGAGGACATTATGGCAGCAGATTTCATCGTAAAGAGAATGAGCGAAGAGGACGCAAACTGGGCGTTCGAAAACTCATTATTCATAGGCACGCGTGATTATAATGCAAGAATGCATTGTGCCGAACGGAAAGGACTCCAAAAAGGACTTGAAAAAGGACTTGAAAAAGGACTCAAAAAGGGAGCCATGCAAAATGCCCGCGAAAATGCACGGAACTTGCTCAAAAAATCAAATCTTTCGGCCGAAATGATTGCGGATTGTTGCTCCCTTCCTTTGGAGCAGGTGCTTGCGATAAAAGAAGAACTAGAAACTGAGAAAATTGAAAGTTGAAAACGGAAAATTGAAAATTTTTGGGGGAAGCTGCTTGGTTTGGATTCAGGTGTGGTCTTTACTGGGCGCTTTCTTGACGGGGTGTATCTACTTTATTTTGGCAATGTAAAATGAAAAAAAATGGAAATTTCTTGAGTTTTTGAAAGTTTTTCATGGGGCAATCAACTTGCTGCGGCTGTTCCGCGGCTCAGTCACCCTCGGCCGCTTCCCTCGCTAACGCTCAGTCCAGTGGCTGGCTCCGCCACCGCTCCATAGCCGTGCCCGACTTTTTCGT
>NZ_JAFRNB010000111.1 GCF_017430385.1 Treponema sp. | reverse complement strand
TCTGTCGTCCGTGATTTCTTCGAATGTTTCCTTCAATGTCATTTTTACTACCCGAAGTTATTTTATCATCTCGCCTAATCTTTAAATACAATACTTGTTAAGAATTCAATTGCAGAGTGCTTTTGATGCGGATGCCCTGAGTTTTTTTTATTAAAAAATCTCTAAAAACTCCAATTTCTCAAATTCCTTCATTTTCAGTCGTCCTAAAAAAGAATTTGTTTTAAATTTGCATGTTTTTTTGTTATCTTTATAGAATGAAACGCAATTTTCTGAGGATTTTCAGGCCTGTCGATTTCATAATTCTTTTTATTTTTCTCCTCGTCACGGCGGCTTCAGTTCTTTTTTTAAAGACTCACAGGAATAAGGAAGCCCGCTTAATCGTGACCAGTTCTCAAAAGGAATATATCTATCCACTTTCAAAGGATCGGAAAATCGAAATTGACGGCGTTCTCGGGAAATCTGAAATTGTGATTCATGACGGAAGGGCTTATTTTAAAAGCTCACCGTGCAAAAACAAGACTTGCATCCAAATGGGCGCATTGTGCGAGGAAAATGACTGGGCGGCATGTCTGCCAAATGATGTTTTCATCCGCATTGAATAAAACGACATCCATGCCCCTCATGTCGGGCAAGTCTTAGCCTCACAGGAGTTTATATGGCAAAAGCAAAAAGTTCTAAATCGCTTGTTTATAAATGTACAGAATGTGGCTACACTCAGCCACGGTGGTTGGGGCGATGTCCTCAGTGCGGCTCATGGAACACGCTTGAAGAGGCGATTGTTGACCCGAACTCAAATGCGGCGGCTTTCGGAAATGTTGCGACTGAAAAAATCAAACCTGTTCCGCTCGCAAACATCTCGGCGCAAGAAAATTCGAGAATTGAAACAGGAATTGCCGAGTTTGACCGGGTTTTGGGCGGCGGTGCAATGAAAAGGAGCGCGATTCTGATTGGCGGTGAGCCTGGAATTGGAAAATCAACGCTTATGATTCAGGCTTGTGCGGCGATTCATAAAACTACAAGCGGAAAAATTTTGTATGTCTCAGGCGAAGAAAGTGCGGGGCAAATCAAAGGCCGGGCTGACAGGCTCGGACTTGACACAACCGGAATTGAAATTCTGTGCACGATGAGGCTCGAAGACATAAAAGATGCCTTGCTTGCGGTAAATCCAATTTTTGTGATTATCGATTCGATTCAAACAGTTTATTCTGTTGAAGCGGGAATTGTGCCGGGAACGGTGAATCAGCTCAAATATTGTGCGAACGAGTTGATTGGCTGGGTAAAAGAACGCGATTCTGTCCTTGTGATGAGCGCGCATGTCACAAAAGAAGGAACGATTGCAGGTCCGAAAAGCCTTGAGCACATGGTAGATACAGTAATTTCGTTTGAACGGAATGACGATGAAGTAAGATTTTTGCGCGCGATAAAAAATCGATTTGGAAGCGTGGACGAACTTGGAATTTTTGCGATGAGCGAAAAAGGTCTGGAAGGTGTCGGAGACCCCAGCATGATGTTCATCACCAAGAGGAGCGGAGCAATTCCTTCGGGAATCGCAAATTCGTGCGTATTTGAAGGAAGCCGGGCATTTCTGGTCGAGATTCAGGCTTTGACGGTGCCGGCGAAATCCAGCATAAGCCGTGTTTATTCAGAAAAAGTCGACTCGAACAGGGTTGCGCGAGTCGCAGCCGTCCTTGAAAAAAAGACGAAGCTCAAATTTTCTGACCAGGATTTGTATGTGAATGTCGCGGGAGGCGTAAAGCTCACGGAAAGCGCAATAGACGCGGCTCTGGCAGCAGCACTCTACTCTGCAAGAACGGATATTCCGCTTGCGCAAGGCAATGTGATTCTTGGAGAATTGAGCCTTGCCGGGGAAATTCGGCCGGTTCCACGCTTAAAGCAGCGAGTCAAAACAGCAAAAGAACTCGGCTTTGTGCAAATCGCAGCCCCGGAAAAAGAAGACGGTGCCCAGAAAGTGAGCACCGTCGGTGAAATGATAAAAACAGTTTTCGAAAAATAACGGGCTAGGGATTGAAGCCGCCTGTTCGCGAAGCGAATGGAGCGATAAGCGGAACGGCGGAAAGCCCGGCCGTCCCGCACTACGTGCGTGACGGAAGCCCCCATTTTCCCCTAAACTTTGAACTGGTCAATCTGGCTTCCGATTCGGTAAATCGAGCCGTTAATTGATGTCGTGATGTTAAGAAGAGAATTGTCCGAGTCTTCCATTTTTTTGATGTTACCGGACATGTCTTCAATTTGATTCTGAACGATATCAGAAGAAGCCTTCAGCGAACCAATGTTGCCGATGATTCCCATGCGGGACTGGTCAACTCCGTCACTTGCTGTACGAACCTGTGCCGTAGCATCATTCATGTAGCTGAGTGCCTCACCAATCTGTTTAGAGCCTTCGCTCTGTTCATTCATAGCATGTTTGATTTCACGGACAAGGTTTCCTGTGCCCTGAATTTTGTCGGCGACAGCTGTGAATGACCGGTCAGCAAGATTTGAAGCATCAACAACGCCAGAAATGGCACCCAAAATGCCTTTGAGCTGTGCGGAAATCTTTTTGGACTCGGCAGCAGATGTCTCAGAAAGTTTACGGATTTCGTCTGCGACGACAGCAAAGCCCTTTCCTGCGTCTCCTGCATGAGCCGCCTCGATCGCCGCGTTCATAGCAAGCAAGTTTGTCTCCGAAGCGATTGAAGAAATTACTTTGTTTGCCTCGTTAAGCATCTTTGACTGTGTTTCGATTTCCTGAATCTGAGTGTTGACCTCGTGCTGCTGCGCGATACCCTTGTCAACATCTGTCTGCAAGTTTTCAAACTCAGTAGCCATTTTTTCAACGGAATTTGAAACCGAACCGATATTTCCAATCATCTGAGTGACGGCCGCACTTGCCTGCTCAACGCCCTGTTCCTGTTTTTGAAGGACATCACGCAAGCTTTCGACAGAACGAGAAATTTCATCCGCGGCACTTACTGAATCATCAACCTTGAGATGCTGGTTTGCAATCTCGGCATTTACACCCTTGATAGAATTGACCATCTGGCCGAGGAAGTCAGTATTGTCCTGAACCATTGTTCCAAGCTGCTCGCCATAAACATGAAGGTCGTCTTTTGAAGCTTTAAGCTCGGTGACAATAGAATGTAATTTTTCTGTGAAGTCGTTGAAACCAGAAGCAAGTTTGCCGATTTCATCTTTTGTACCGACAGGAAGACGGCGTGTTAAGTCAGCCTCTCCGCTAGCAATTTCTTTGATTGCAGAACCGACTTTGTTGAGAGGCTTTATCGCCATGTTCACGACAACAAGACCTACAATAAAGGCAATTACGAGCGCAACAAGAGAAATGAAAATCATGCTGTGCAAGAGGATTCGGATTCCGTCATAGAAGTCAGAAAAAGGAGCACGGCAGATTACAACCCAGTCCGAGTCATAAACAGGATAATAAGCTACGGAATATTTTTCGCCAGAGATTTCGTCATAGTAAACATCAGTTCCGACATCTTCTCCGTTACAAATTCTATCTACGATTTCCTTAAAACCATTGGAAATGCCATCGTAAACAGATTTTCCTTCCATAACAGGATCAACATCATAAGTAGCAATAAGTTTGCCGGTGCGCGCATTGATTACAAAAGGATGGTCATAAACACCAACGGTGATATTCTCGACCGTGCGACAAAGTGCCGTTGAATCCAAAACCGCAACGACCTCTGCAATCTGCGTTTCGTCCTCATCATAAACTGGAACAGCATAGAAAGTTGAAAGCTGGCCGTTAATTGAGGAATAATTTGGATCCATAATGGCCTGCTCGCCGCCCATTGAAACCTGAAGATATTCGCGCTCATGCAAATCTTTGTATTCTTCGGTAGTTGTCCAGCCCACACCTTCTGCATCATAGATTGCCATGCCGATATAGCCGTCAACATCTTTGATACAACTGTTTATAAGCTTCCACTTGTCATGCAAATCAACTTCCGGGTCACGGATTGTAGAAAGTTTGCTCAAAGCCTGAAGCTGCTTGAATTCCCTGTCATTCACATTGAAGACATCTGATGCGGTAGCACGAGCCAAAGCCATATTTCCTGTATCTACGGCTGTTTTAAGCTCACTGGAAGATTTTCGATAAGAAAGTACCAGAATTCCGGCTGTCGCAAGGAAAATAACGGTCAAAAACGCAAGATTAATTTTGCCTTTGATTCCCAACACTTTTTTACCTCCTGTCGGTTATTTGTCAGCAGCCCTAAATGCTGTCTGCAATTTTTCAGTATTTTCGTTCAAAACTATCTGATAAATCTTTTGATTCAGCATCTTTTCGGTTTCTGCATCCAAATCCGGCGTGTCGTCTCTTTTTATGAACATAAAAATGCACAAAGTTCTGTCATTTTGAATTCGCTTCATGATTAGAACCGCGTCGGACACAAAATTTGCGCCATTTGCGGAAATGCTCACATCCCGAACCTTCTCAAAGATTGCAATTTTTTCGGTGTTTGATTGCAAGTCGCAGCGGAAATAAGAGACATTTATATCAAGAAGATTTGCCTGGCAGTTTTTGCCTTTGTACTCAAACTTGACGCTGCTTGAAGGGTCACAATTTGCACGGACAAGACTTCGGCGGCCTTTTGCACCGCTCTTTTCCATGATAGAAAGGATTGAATCAAAATTGTTATGGTCATGAGCAGAAAGAGCAAAACAACCGGCTCCAACATGAAGTTCGTTTATATAGTAATTTTTGATTGTTTCTTCGTCCTGCGGATTTTTGCGGGAAAGATAGAAAATGCCGATAAGGATTTCATCGCCGACAAATTCGTGAAGCTCCCGAATATAGGACTTCCATTCGATACCTTCAATAGAAGAATCGATATTGAAATACAGGATTGACTTTGGGAAAAGTTTTATGATTTCCCGAACCTTCGTTTGCATAGGACAAACATAATCATCGTTGATGACATAAGTCTGGTAGCCACGCAGCATAAACTCTTCCAAATATGCTTTGGGAATTAGAGATGTGTCAGGCGCGATGAAAAATGTTTTCCGTCCAAAAAGATCTAATTCTGAAGATGCCATAACAAACAGTATAATCCAAAAATCTCATAAAAGCGAGAAAAAAATCCCGATTTTTAAAGAAAATTTTAATTTTGTGTCAATTCTCTGGCTTTTTCTTCGACCTTTTCAGCAAGTTTTGCAGCATCGGCCTTGTTTTCGGTGATGATTCGGACAAAAACTGAGCCAGCGACGATTGCTTCAACCGAGCTTGCGAGTGCTTTTGCCTGCCCGCCGTTTGAGATTCCGAAGCCGCCGTAGACTTTTGAGCCGCCTGCGCTTACTTTTTTGAGGAAGTCGAGCGTGTTCTGGTCGATTTTTGTGTCCGTGCCGGTGATTCCAACTCGGAGAGCCGCGTAGATGTACGGGAAACCAGCGTGTGCCATCTTTTCAAGCCGCTCTGCGCTCATGCTCGGGGCCGCGACAGGAATGTTAATCATGCCGTTTGCTTTGCAGGCAGCAGTCAAGCCTTCGTCAAAATCGAATGGCAAATCAGGGATAATCATGCCTTTTACGCCAGCCTCAGCGGCTTTTTTGCAGAAATTTTCGACTCCTGGCGTAAAAATCAGGCTTCCGTAGCTCATGAGATAGATTGTAGTCTCAGGAAATTCCTTGTGAATCTGAGCGATGAAAGCCAATCCGTCTGCTGTGCGGTAATTTCGGCTCAGAACTTCGGTGCAGGCAGTCTGAATTGCAGGGCCGTCCGCGCTCGGGTCACTAAATGGAAGCTGAATTTCAAGAATATCAGCACCGCCTTTGATAAGCGAGCGTGCTGCAGTAAGGGCAAGTTCGTTGGTTGGGTAGCCGGCAACGAGGTGCGACATCAATTTTATTTTGTTCATAGTTTGCTCCTGTGAAATAATTGTAAATCTTTGAGTTTTTATTTATCTACTGAATCAAACCATGCTCTCAGCAAGAACCGCCCCTTAGGAATCCATCTACGCAGCACAGCTGCTTCGGAGAATCGCTAAAAACTTGCCTCGCAAGTTTTCTTAACGCTCTCTAGGTTGCGCGTATAAGGTATCTGACTCGCTACGCTCGCACGCGCAAAGTGGATTCAGGGGCGAACCTTGCTTACGCATGGTTTGCATTATTCTGCAAATTAAACTCAAAGCTTTCCCATTGTTTTAGCGTCGTGAATATCTTTGTTACTTTCCAGGCGTTCAATCTCGGCGTGGAGGAACTGAATCCATTCGGCTGGGCGGAAGACCGGGCTTGTGATGAACACATCTTTGTCACCGCGGCCGCTCATGTTGATTATGATTGCCTGATCGCTTGGGATTTCCTTTGCGAGCTTGATTGCGGCGGCTCCTGCGTGGGCACTTTCCAGTGCGAACAGGATTCCTTCGTTTTTGGCGAAAAAACTTACGGCCTCAAGCGCATCTTTGTCCAGAATCGAAGTGAATTCGATTCGACCGCTACGGCCAAGGGCTGCCAGCTGAGGGCCGATTCCGCAATAGTCAAGGCCAGCTGAAATTGACCGGGTCGGAAGAGCCTGTCCGTCCTCGTCGAGAAGGAAGCGGCTCTTGTAGCCCTGCATGATTCCGTCGCGGGCGGCATTTCCTGTCATGCGGCTGGCATTTTCGCCAACATTCGGGCCGATTCCGCCGGCCTCAGCACCAATCAGACGTGGTTCTTTTTCGTTGATGAAGGGCTCAAAAAATCCGATTGAGTTTGAGCCGCCGCCAACACATGCGACCATAGCACCGATTTTGATTCCGCGCTCGGCGGCCTGTTTTTTGACTTCGCGACCGATTACGCTCTGGAATTCGCGAACGATGTCAGGGAAAGGAGCCGGGCCAAGTGCCGAACCAAGAACATAATGCGTGGTGTCCGGGTTTGCGGCCCAGTCACGCATCGCTTCGTTTACGGCATCTTTGAGGGTGCGGCTTCCGCTTGTTACAGGGTGAACTTTGGCTCCATAAAGCTCCATTGCGGCAACGTTCGGCTGCTGACGGCGCACATCGACTTCACCCATGTAAATCGTACAGTCCAGACCGAGCTTTGCACAGGCCGCGGCAGTTGCAAGGCCATGCTGACCAGCACCAGTCTCCGCGATGATTCGCTTTTTACCCATTCGTTTTGCAAGCAGACACTGACCGATTGCATTGTTGATTTTGTGTGCGCCAGTATTTGCCAGGCCCTCAAGCTTGATGTAAATCTGCGCACCGCCAAGCAATTTTGTTGCAGTTGGAGCAAAATAAAGCGGCGTTTCGCGGCCGATGTAGTCACGGCGGATGATTTCAAGCTCATCCAAAAAAGCTTTGTCGGCCATGGCCTCTTTGAAAGCAACCTCAAGCTCGTCAAGCGGGCGACGAAGGACTTCCGCCACATATTTTCCGCCGAAATTATCAAAAAATCCGTCTGCTGAATGTGTATCTTTATTCATAAAAAACCCTTATGTTACTATTTATAGAAACATCTTAACGGATTAAATGATTTTAGTCAATAAGGAAGAAAAGCAAAAAAAAATCAACTTACAGTTTGAAAAGTCTTGATTTTCAAAAGTTTTCAAAGTACACTTTGAAAAGTATGACAATTAGAAGCGATTATTTTGAGCAAATCTATGCGTTCAAGGACAAACAAGTTATAAAAGTTCTCACAGGACTAAGGCGATGCGGAAAATCTTTTTTGATGGAGCAGTTCATCGAAAAACTCAAATCCGATGGCATTTCTGAAAGTCAGATTGTTTTTTATCGCCTTGATGATATTGAAAACGAAGCACTTCTTGATTATAAAACGCTCTATGAAACCGTAAAATCGCATTTTTCTGACAAAATGACATATATTTTTCTTGATGAAATTCAGCTGTGCCCGAATTTTCAAAAGGCGGTGGATTCACTTTTCAACAAAAAGAACACTGACATTTATATCACAGGTTCAAATTCCGACCTTCTGAGCGGCGAATTAGCAACGCTTTTGAGCGGCCGTTATGTTACAATCGACATGCAGCCATTTTCTTTTTCTGAATACCTTCACGAAAGGGGTGAAAACGGACTGGAAAACAAAAATCTTGAGCAGTGTTATTTTGATTATGTCCGTTACGGAAGTCTCCCCTTTACCGTTCAGCTTAAAAACAACGAACAGAACATAAATCAATATCTCAACGGAGTTTACAACACGATTCTCCTGAAAGACATTTCCATGCGGCATCAAATAAATGACATCTCGAACCTAGAGGCTGTAATCCGCTTTATGTTTGCGAATACAGCAAATATCTGCACATCAAAAAAAATCAGCGACACGCTCATTTCCGGCGGACGAAAAATCAGCCAGCCAACGGTCGAGAATTACATGCATTATCTTGAAGAGTGCTTTATGGTTTACAAGGTCGGCCGCTACGACATTAAAGGAAAGGAATACCTCAAAACGCGCTCAAAATACTACATCGCAGACACAGGATTACGAAACATGCTTCTTGGTTACAGAAACATCGATACAGGGCATATCCTTGAAACTCTAGTTTTTCTGGAATTGAAACGTCGAAAATATGAGCTTTACACAGGAAAAATCGGAGAGCTGGAGATTGATTTTGTAGCAAAAACTCCCAAAGGCATTCAGTATGTGCAAATCTCCGAAAGCGTAAAGAATTCGGAAACTCTGGAGCGGGAGCTTAAACCGTTCTCAAAACTCAGCGATTCTTACCCATGCTTTTTGATTACGCTGGACAGAACTCCGAACGAAGATTTCAATGGGGTTCGCCACATAAATGCGATAGATTTTCTTTGCGGAAGGGAATTGGCGTAAAAAAATCCCGCTCGCGCGGAATAATTAACTTATTTTCCGAAAGCACTGCCATAACGCACTGGTCTAGCAGGGCATTTGAACCTTTTGTCAGACCAGAAGTTTTATCTGTTGTGACTGTGCCGTTTGTCCACATCATGAACATTCAGAGCATCAGAAAGATTGTCGATAGCAAGCCCCATGTCATCATCAGGAACAGTGACAAATTTTTTGAGAAGGACATCGAGGAAACCGTCCTTTATTTCCTGACTAGGGAAATCAAGTCGATATATTCTTCTTTCTTTTTCAAATCCTTTTATCGTAAGATAACCACTCTGATAAACTACAGGTAGCATATTCTTGCTGTCGGGATCATAGTTTTTAAACTGGTCTTCCTTCGCATTACGACCGTTCACTAAACCAGCCAAAAACAGAGGCTGATTCTGCAAGGTCTTCACAAGGAAAGACGGAGTTCCGCTCTCGAACCAATAAGAGCCAAGATCTTTATTCTTCAAGCATTTTAGCAGACAGAATGGATTATAAACACCTTCAACATCATGTGCAAAATGGTAACCATCGTACATTTGTGCAAGTTTTGCTTTTGTTTCGGGAACAGTTCGGCAAAAAAAACTCGCATCCGCCAGACAAAAAAAAGTGAAAATCCACCAAAAGAAAGAGAAAATTCAACTAGCAAATAATAATTTTCAGGAATATACTGCCAAGCGTTATCTTGTACCAAAAAGGCGGTTCATTATGAAAAAATTTATTTTAAAAACATTTCTTATAATCTCGTTGATTCTGTTGGCAGCGTGCAAAAACAATTCTGACGATGACGACAATATTCCTGCATCATCCACAACTTCAGAAATCACAAAAACGACCGGCGACAAAAACTACAAAAGCCCGGTCGCTCTTCCCGAAATCACAAATCAAAGTGAAAATCTAAGCGCAAACTGGTGGAAAACTTCTGCATTTTACCACATCTGGATTAAGTCTTTCAAAGATTCTGATTTGGACGACTGCTCAAAAAACTGCGGCGACTTCAGGGGAATCGAAGACAGCCTCGACTACATTCAGAACGATTTGGGCTGCGATGCAATCTGGCTCAGTCCGTTCTGGGATTGCTGGTACAAAGGCGGATCAAATGCCGAAAGTGCAAAAATCAACATGCACGGCTATGACGTCAACGACTTTTACAAGGTCAATAAATTCTTCGGAACTGGAGATGGCTCGAATGCCGAAGCAGAACTTGAATCGCTCATTGCAGCCTGTCATGCACGAGGAATGAAAATCATATTCGACTTCGTTCCTAATCACACTTCACATGAAAATCAGTGGTTCCTGGACAGCTCGAACGGCAAAAACGGAAAGTCAAACTGGTATCTGTGGAGCAATAGCCCGAACAACTGGAAAAACACCTGGGGCGCAGACGCATGGCACAAAAAGAACGACAGATATTACTATGCGGCATTTGCAGATACTCAGCCCGATTTGAACTACCGGAATTACGAAGTCCGCGAAGAAATGAAAAACGTGGTGCGTTACTGGCTAAACAAAGGTTTTGACGGCTTGCGAATTGACGCGGTGAGGTATCTGGTCGAGACAGAATCTTCTCAGACAGACACAGCAGGAACTCATGAATGGTTCCAAGAACTGCGCAAAGTGATTGATGAATATACAAGCCCGAAATTCATGGTCTGTGAGGCTTGGCTCGAAAATAACCGCACAAATCTAAACAAATATTTTGGCACGAGCGAAAAGCCGGAATTCAACATGGTTCTCGATTTTGACCAGGGAAAGCCTATAATTGAACAAGTTTTGGCTGGCGGAACGGATATTTATTACAACAAAGTTTTCCAATACGATGCGACAAAAAAAATCTTTGCAAATCCGAACGAATCACAAAGCTACGGAACTTTTTTAGGAAATCATGACGAATATTTCAGTCGAATCGGAGATTATGAAAGCAATCTCACAAATAAAGGCGTTCATCAGGCTACAGCACTTTCACTTTTGCGCCCAACAGTTCCTTTCATATATTATGGAAATGAAATCGCACAAAAATCAGGGAATGAGAACGGAGATTTCAGACTAAGACAACCTTTTGACTGGACAAGGGCAACTTCCCAAAAGAATGACGAATCTTCACTACTGAACATGAACAAAGCTTTGCTGACTTTACGAAAATCCGCTGAGTACAAGGATTTGTTTGCAAATGGAAAGTTAAATGTCCTAAACTGCAATATGGTCGTAACAACCACACAAAAGCCGTGGAAAGGAGCTGTAGCTTACACAATTTCCAACGCGAGCCAAAAACTTCTTGTCGTGGCAAACCTAACAAACAATATTCAGTCTGCATTATGGTTCTCGGATTTCGGCTTTTCTGAATCAAACGGATATTCTCTGATTGTGGGAAACAAAGACACGGATAAATCAATATATTTCAAAGATTACAATACGATTTTTCATAATTTCGCACCGCATGAAATCCGTGTTTATGATTTGAAGGATTCCACTAAGTCTTGTGCTTTTGATATTTGGGACTGGAGCACCGCAACAATGTATCTTCGTGGCACAATGAACAACTGGGGAACTACAGTAATGACTTTATCAGGAAATGAATTCAAAGCCGATGTGGAACTAACGACCGGAACTGTGTACGAATTCAAATTCGATGAATTCAATGACTGGACACACTCGTATGGAGAACCTGCCGACAGCGATGGAACTGTCACACAAAACACAGAATTTGACACAAGTGACAATCCAGGAGAAGGCACAAATTTCAAATTCACGCCAGCAGAAAGCGGAACTTACACCTTCATTTTCAACAAAGAGACCTTAAAGGCAAAAATAAGCAAGTAAAAGCCGAGTCTCCCTACCAAAAGCAGGCGTTGAGAGACAAGTTTTTCATTCTTTCACAAATTAAGGAATAAAAAACTTGCGGGCGGAGGCAGAGCCCGCAGAAGGGGTAGCGACGCGCGGTTCAGGCATAGCCTTCACCGAGACTCGCCTAGAAAGTCGTCTCACGACTTTCTTCGCCTGCGGCGACCGGCTCCCTAGGGGAAGGCTTTCCCCCTCTGCTTTTTATGCGCTCAATGCCTGGCTTACCTTTTGAATTTCTCGAACCGAAAATCCGTCCTTGGATTTTCGGATTCGTACGAGAATTTTTCTTTCAAAAAAATTCTCTCTTTGTTTTTATGCAACATCCTGTTGCGCATTTAGCTGATTACTAACTTCCTGAATTTCCTGCAGTTTGGCAAGGGTTTTGCCGGAATCGATTGCGTCCAGTGCCATTGCGTAGCCGTCTTTGAGGGTGCGCGCCTTTCCGCAAAGGTAGAGGACTGCTCCCGCATTCAGGCCCACGGCGTAGCGGATTGTTCGGCGGCCACCACCATTCAGAACTTCCATTGCAAGCTTGGCGTTGTCCGGGCCGTTTCCGCCGTAAAGTTCATTTTCGTCAGCGTCAGTGATTCCGAAGTTTGCAGGATCAATCACATACTGATTTTCGTTGTCCTTCTCATCAATCTGATAGACAAATGTTTTTGCGCATGGGGAAATCTCGTCGTAGCCGTCCTCTGAATTGACGACCATGACTCTTTTTGCTCCGAGTGATTTTGCCGCATGAGCGTAATCTTTGAGCAGGTCTTTTGAATAGACTCCAAGAACCTCGTATTCAGCGTTGGCAGGATTCAAAAGAGGTCCGAGCACATTGAAAATCGTTTTGATTCCGAGTGCTTTTCGGATTGGAGCGGCGAATCGCATTGCCGAGTGATAAACAGGTGCCATGAGGAAGCCGAAGCCGGTTTTTTTGACAAGTTCGGCAGTTTTTTCTGGTTTTGCCATGATGTTGACTCCAAGAGCCTCAAAGAAGTCCGCAGCACCAGATTTTGAAGAGACAGCCCTGTTTCCGTGTTTTGCCATGACCTGACCGCAGCTTGAAGCCACGAGAGCCGACATGGAAGAAATATTGAAGCTGCCCTTTCCGTCGCCGCCAGTTCCGACGATTTCTGCCAACCCGTGATTTTCCAGCGGAAATTTTGTCTTTTTTGCAAGCATTACACCCGCAGCTCCTGCCATTTCGTCCGCAGTCGGTAAACCCCGGGCTGCCATTGCAGTGAGAACAGAAGAAGCAACTTTTTCGTCCATGGTGCCGTCAGTAAGCTCACTGATAAAGCTTGCGGTCTGTTCCCGAGAAAGAGGCTGCTTTTTGTCGATAAGCTGATTCAAAATCAAAACCGAAGAAATATTTTCTCGGCTATAGTTCAAAAATGCTTTGAAAAGATTGTCGCCTTTTTCGCTTGCGATTGATTCCGGATGGAACTGAACGCCTTCGATTACAAGCTCTTTGTGGCGGATTCCCATGATGTCGCCGTCTTTTGCACGTGCAGAAACTTCAAATTCAGCAGGAAGGCTTGCCTCGTCAACCACAAGCGAGTGATAGCGTGTGAAAGAACCTTTAAGCCCGATGTTTCGGAAAATTCCCCGGCCGTCAGTTTTGATTTCTTCGACGATTCCGTGGCGGATGTACTTTGCACCCACGATTTTTGCCCCGAAGCTAGCAGCGATTGCCTGATGACCAAGGCAGATTCCCAAAATCGGCAGTTTTCCTGCAAAATATTTAATTGCTTCTATAGAAATGCCTGCTTCGGCTGGAGTTCCTGGCCCCGGTCCCACGACAATGTGACTTGGTTTTGCGGCCTCAATTTCAGCGACACTAGCTTCTTCAGAGCGGAAAACACAAACTTTGTCCCCGGAAACCCGCTCCAAACTCTGAACGATATTAAATGTAAAACTGTCTTTGTTATCGATAAATGCAATCATTTTTTTCCTCCTGCTACCTGCTAACTGCTAACTGCTACTTGCTAACTTTTTCAAACACGCTTCTGAGCGCACCCAATTTCTCGTTGGTTTCTTCCCATTCGCGGTCTGCGTTACTGTCATACACGATTCCGCCACCAGCCTGCAATGTCCAGACTTTATCCTGCTTGAGCGCGCATCGGATTGCGATACAGAAATCCAGGTCGCCGTTCGACTGAATGTAGCCCACGGCACCCGCGTAGAACCTTCGCTTGATTTTTTCAAGGCGGCTCAAAATCTGAATCGCGCTGATTTTTGGCGCCCCGGAAACAGTGCCTGCAGGGAAGGCCGCGCGCAAAACCTGAATTGCCTTGAAGCCCGGTGCAACCTTTCCCTGAACGTCAGAGACGATGTGCATTACATGGCTGAACTTTTCGACATCCATAAAGCGTGTTACTTCAACGCTTCCGTTGGCACAAACTCGTCCCAAGTCGTTTCGAGCCAGGTCAACAAGCATCAGGTGCTCAGCCCGCTCCTTTCCGTCGTTCAAAAGCTCTGTTTTCAAAGCCTCGTCCTCGGCAGAGTTCTTGCCACGGCGGCGGGTTCCTGCAATCGGGCGGATTGATGCAACGCCCTCACGCACTCGCACCAGACTCTCCGGGCTGGAACCAATCAGCTGCCTCTCGCCAAAATCGATGTAAAAAAGATACGGGCTTGGGTTCACGGCACGCAGGCGACGGTAAATTTCCAGAGCGGAATTGTCACATTCAAGCTGGAGTCGGCGGCTCGGAACTGCCTGCAAGAGATTTCCCGCGATGATTTCTTTTTTGATTGCCTCGACTTTTTCTTTGTACTCGCGCTCGCTCTGCTCAAGATTTGTGATTGTGCGAACCTC
>NZ_JAFRNB010000110.1 GCF_017430385.1 Treponema sp. | reverse complement strand
TCCCCTTGTCTTTCCGAGCATTCTTGAAATTCTCCGTTCATTTTTTCGTCTGCTCGCCGATTCCCGGACTTATCACCTGATTTTTACAAGCCTGATTCAACTTTTTGTGTCGCTGGCGATTTCTACCGTGCTTGGAGTTTTGCTTGGTGTGGCAGAAGGTCTTTGCCCTTTTTTGAAGAAGATTCTTTCTCCGCTCATGATTATGCTCCGCTCGATTCCAATGATTGTAATGGTCGTGATAATCATGGTACTGACTGACTACAATTTTGTTCCGTATATTTCGGCGTGCATGATTCTTGTTCCGCTGATAAGCGAAGCGGCTTGCGAGGGATGCAGGCGGATTGACAGGGAGCTGGTCGATGTTTATAGACTCAACAGCAATTTCAGCCCGCGGATTTTGTTCTGGGTTTATCTTCCTCTCATGGCGGGGTATCTCAGACAGGCTTACATCAACGCTGTCGGAATGGGAATCAAAATCGTAATTACGACGGAATATCTTGTGCAGACGAAGAATTCGCTGGGAAAGGCGGTGTTTTCAAGCGGATATTTCAATAATTATGACGAAATCTATGCCTACGCGCTGATAATGATTTTTCTTGTGCTTTTCCTGACAGAAATTCCTGTGATAGTAATAAAAAGCTGCGCCCGCTATGGAGTGGCGGCAAAGCCGTTGCGAAGCAATGAGCGTGAGCGAACCACGGAACAGCGGTAGGAAGTTGATGCGCCCTAATCTTCTCGAATAGCTTTCATCTGCTTTTTGCGCTCGTACATGGCTTGGTCGGCTCGGCGGAACACATCCTGGACGGTGTAATCCTGATTTTTGTCGTACAATGCGTATCCCAGGGCTGCGGAAATTTGCTCCCACGGCTTCAAATCGATGTTTTTTGAGAAAATTTCGAGCTGGATGTTGAAATTCATGCAGAGCGTGTCGATTTCGCTGTAATCCAAATGCTCCAGAATCACTACAAATTCGTCGCCGCCTATTCTGAATACCGGCGAATGATTGAAAACTTGGCAGACCAGAGAACTCAGTTTTTTGATTGCGATATTGCCCTGGTCGTGGCCGTAAGTGTCGTTTATGTGCTTGAGGAAATTGAGGTCAATCATGGCGATTCCGAAGTCTGTTTTGCCCAGACTGACTTGCTCTTTAAGGCGGATGATTTCATTGTCGTAAGCGTTTTTGTTTCGGAGGCCGGTGAGCGGATCCCTGTTTGCAATTACCTTCATTTTGTCGGCCCGGGCCTGTGAATCTTTGAGTTTTTGGGAAGTGTCGAACAGACTTTTGATGTAATCTTCGATTTTAAGGATGAGAAAGGCGAATTGTCTTGACAGCGAGGAAATTTCGTCGTTGCCGGTGATTTCTTCCTGAATTTTTAATGCTATTTCTGGATTTTTTTGATTTGAGTAGTCCCGGAGATTTGCTTCGAGACGCACCAGTTTTAGAATGTATTTTTTTCTGATGAAGAGAAGCATGATTGTGATGCAGACGATGAGGACGATGCCGACCCAGCCGATTTGTGCGACTGAGTTCTTGAGAATTTCCTTGTTGACATCTTCGACTTCAATTTCTGCCCCGACAAGGCCTAGTTTTTCGCCTTTGATGTAGAGCGGAACATAATATGCGTAGGTGTGACCCCATTTATTGTCCCAGACTTGAACATTTTCCTGCTTTATTCCTGTAAACCAGGTGTCCCATTGTACGGGAGTTGTATCATAAGGATTGTGGTATTCGTCGCCAAGATAGAGGTAATCGCCGCGGGTGCTTTTTTCGCCAAAAATGTTCTTTGGGGAGCGTTCTCCGTCAATCATGTAGACCATGTTGAATAGTTTTTCTTTGGGAACCAGATAATATGTGTACGGAAGATTGAATGCTTTGCGTGCTTTTTCAAAAGTGAGAATCCAATATTCGTGAATGTAAGTGAAGTATGCCATTTTTACATCTTCGGGGAAATTTTCAAAGTCAAATTTTTCGCCATCTTTAAGTTCTAAGCCATAGTTTGCAAGAAGTTTTTCATATTTTCGGTGCGCTTCGTTGTATTCGGTGAAACTGAACGGAATTTTTGCCTCGGCGAAATGTTCCATGTAATATTTTTGATAGGATATGAAATCTTCGCCAAAGTCTTGAATGAGAAGTTCCAGATATTCTGCGATGTTCCGCAAATTTTTGATGACGGCTTTTTTGTAGGAATTTGTCTGATAGATAAAAGTTATTATGCCACTAAGAAGCATTGCGACAAGAGTAAAAACTATAAAAATTTGAGCAAATTTGAAAAGTAATCTATCCTTGTGTTTTTTCATCCCAAGCTCCGATTTTTTTAACTTATCTTAAGATTATAACACGGAATAGAGAATTTTTAAATATTTTTTTTAGATTATTTTCAAAGTCTTTCTGATTATTTTTTTTCGATTAAAGATGTCAGAAGTTCATGGAAAGCAGGATAATCTTTTTTAATCATGACGATTCGGCCGTCTGCGTTCACGAAACAGTGCTCGCTCTCACCGTTGCAGCAGACTTCGCCTTTTTCATTGGTCATGGTGTAGCTGAGGCGGAGCTTGATTCCGCTGTACTCGGCGACTTTTACTTCAATCGTAACTGTGTCGGCAAATGTTGTGGTGTGCTTGTATTTGCAGCTGACTCCCACGACCGGCGAAATGATTCCTTCGGCTTCAAGTCGGGCATAATCCCAGCCAATCTGGCGCAAAAAGTCAACGCGGGCTTCTTCCATCCAGCGGACATAATTTGAGTGATGGGTGATACCCATTTTGTCAGTTTCGTAATATTGAACGTAATGTGTGTATTTTTTAATTTCCATTTTTTTCTCCTGGCGTTGCCCTTCGGGCCGGGCTTTCCGCCCTTCGCTCACGCTCATTGCTACGCTCTCAAGTTCGCTTCGCAACTTCGGGGCTACAATCCCTAACGGTTCTAGAATCTCCTGAGCGGGCATTCCGATAATTTAATTTTGTCGCAAAGCTCGCTCATGCCTGTTGAAGCAAAATAGTCGGCAAGCACGTCCTTTGTAACACGCGCCTGAGGCCCGATGCAGATTTGCGTGAAAAGCTCGTGGTATGGAATCGAAAGGCTTTCGCAGACTTCGCGTAATTTGAGGATATAATATTTTTTGATGTTTGTCTCCTCGACGAAAAAGTGCGGTTCGCCCAGATATTCGCTCACATTATATGGAAGAGAAACGAGCCTGTATTCCTTTTCACTGATGAAAGACGGATGTTTGAAAAGTGGGGAGCTTGTGACAAGCCTGTTAAAAACTTCCCTGCACTCTGGAGCGTCATTTTTGCAGTCCGAGCGGGCAAGGCGGGCAATTTCTGAAACGATTTCAAGGCCGTCGCAGTTTTGGGAATAATTGACCTTGCAGAGGGGAGCGTGGCCGGCCGCCCCGATTTTTTCAAGCAGTTCTTTGTTGAAGGCGATGCAGACTCCCATGCCGTTTTTGGCATAACGTGCCCACTGAGCCGCGTCGTCGGAATATTCGCTGAAACAGCTTGCGTAGCTTGAAAGTTTGTTAAAGTCCTTGAGATTTTCGATGAAAAGACATTCCAGCTTGGCATATTGTTCTGGTTCAAGAGTTTTTTTGACGGCGGATTTGAGTTCTTTGATGAAGTAATTCATTTCCTGGCTGTCGTTCATTCGACGCAGATTCCAGAGCCAGATTTCGCCGTTCGTGATGATTCCGCGCATGGCGTTAAAGTCGGTGTAGTGATAGAGACTTACCATAATTCATTTTATAGATTAAAATTGTATATTGTCAAATTATTATTGATAGGGGAGAGTAAAAACGTGAGTTTTATTAAATCCGTGATTATTGCGTTCGGCATGTTTTCGGCGATTCCTGTTCCTCGCATTGACTGGAACGGCAAGAATATGCGTTATATGATGGCGGCTTTTCCGCTTGTGGGCGTTGTGATTGCAATTTTGTGTGGCGGATGGTTCATTCTTGGACAGATTCTGTCTTGCGTGCACAAAGGCTTTTCCCCGCTGTTTATGGCACTTGGCTTCACGCTTATTCCGGTTTTTGTGACTGGAGGAATTCATCTTGATGGCTTTATGGATACTTGCGATGCTCTTGGAAGCCATGCCAGCCGCGAAAAAAAGCTTGAGATTTTAAAGGACAGTCATTCCGGGGCTTTTGCGGTTCTTGGCTGCGTGATTTATTTTTTGTGCTATTTCGTGCTTTCTCTGGAGATTTTTAATATTCTTTGCGGGCAAGAGAATCCTCGGCGGTTTGTGAATCATTTTGCTCAGCTGATGGCTTTTCTTCCGGTTCTTTCGATTTTCGTGATTTCAAGGCTTTTGAGCGCGTTTGCGGTGGCGACTTTCCCGATTGCAAAGGACAGTGGGCTGGTTCACACTTTCGCGACTAAAAGTGCAAAAAGATTTACGGCGATTTGGAGTTATTTTTGGTTTCTTGTGATTTCTGGCGGCTTGATTTATCTTTTTAATTTTGAGGGAATTGCTTTTGTCGCAACAAGCCTTTCTATGCTCTGTTTTTATTATGTCGTGGCTGTAAGGAATTTTGGTGGAATCACAGGAGACACGGCAGGCTGGTTCGTTCAGATTTGTGAACTGGCTGGGCTTGCCGTGTTTTTTATTGGATTGCGTTAAGCCTGTTCTTCGACTTTGATTGTGCTTGTTCTCAGTTCATTTCCGAAGAATTCTGCTTTAATCGTTACATTTTCCCATTTGACTTCAAAATTTTCAGTAATTTCTTTGCCGTTTGGGAAACCTGCTGGCTGAGTAAAGAAGACTCGGATTTTGTCACCCTGATCGTTGACTTCAACCATGGTCAAACTAAGATTTTCTGATTCATAAGATTTGAAAGCCTCGTCAGTCGTGGTCAATTTTCCTTTTAAAGTCACATCTTCTTTAGCTGGGACAGTTGAAACGACATCCTTTGGAATATAAAGTTCAATTCCAGCCCCTTCAATTTTTGAGGTTGAGAGCAATGTCGGAAGCGCATCAGAAGCGACTACCACGGTGATTGTCTCGCTCAGTTCTCCGCAAGTAACTACAACCTGAACATTTCCGTCTGTTGTGCCGGCGGTCAAAGTTGTTCCTGAGATTGAAGAGCCTGTAGTGTCACCTTCAGCAATTGCGAAAGTACATTTGCTGGTAATGTCGCGGCCGTAAGGAGTTCCTTTGACTTTGAAATTGACCTGGTTGCCTGGTTTTACAGATGGAGCCGAAGCCGAGACTGTGATTGCCGTGAGCGTATAATCAAACTGATATTCTCCGTTCACGAAAACAGCATTTCCTTTGTAGACTTTTCCGTCCGCACTCAGAATTACTTCGACATCAACAGAAGTGTGCTCTGCGTTTGGCAGCAAGATGTAAAGCCGGACTGTAGCCTCGCCAGCTCCATAATTATCATATTGGAAAGAATTGTATGAAACTTCCTGCTGTGTAGCAGTATCCTTGATTTTGACGAATGTGTTTGCTGCAAAAGAATCTGCTGTTGCGCCTGAAATTTTCAATGCCGAATTGTCCAGGTGGATTCCGATTCCAGCTCCTTCGATTCCTGTCGCATGTGCTCCAAGCGGAATGATTGGAAGCGCGATTGCATTTGATGTGTCAGGAACAGAATTTCCGCCGCCAGAGCCGTTGCCTGAGTTGCCGTTATTTTCTGGGCTGCCAGAATTGCCACTGTTGCCATTGTTATCTGAATTACCAGAATTACCGGCATTACCGTTACCAGAATTGTTTTCTTTGTCTGTTCCGCTTGGACCTGGTTTTGTGACCGCAATTCCCGAATCTCCGTCATCGCCGTTGCTGCAAGAAACGAAAAGACAACCGCACAGAAGAACGGAAATACCGCCCAAAGCTACAAGATTTTTTAATACTTTTTTCATAGATTCCTCCTCTAGAAATCTTCGTTAGAGGCGGTGCATGAAGGCCTCGCCATATTTTATCTGGAAAAAGGCTGCCCAGATTTAGTTTGGACAGCCTTTGGTGAACAGATGGGGGGGGGGGGAAAGAATTAGTTTGCAGGATTAAGTGTTACTTTACTGATATAAAGTTTACCACCAGCTGCAGGAGCGTCTGCCCAATCTGCAAGGTGAATACAAGTAACAGCACCCAAATTAACTGTTGTATATTGATCGAGTGTTGCTGTTATTGTTCGCCAACCATTTGCATCTGGTGCAGAAATTATTGTAGTTCCACTAACTTCTACGCCACCTTTTATTTTAAGACCTGCAGAAGTTAATGATTTACCGCTTCCAAATTCATCTTTTACAGTGATAGAAATGCTTCCATATCCGACAAGGCTGATTTTGTCGTTTTCTCCGCCTTGCCAAGCAACACTGATTCCCCAGCCGCCAATTCCAGCTTCAGGAACTGTACAAACAACTGCATCTACGCCATTAACTTGCGTTGCTGTAGGAGTTGTATTTGTTCCGCCCCACTCAACTGTATTAACAAGAGGTAAAATACCGTCAAGCTTGAATCCTTCTGAAGTTGGAGCGAACAATTCTTTTGCTGTGGTAGCTGATGCTACGACTGTGATTGTTGCTGTGTTTGTGAATTCTGAGCCGCTAACAGTATATTTTGCAGTCAAAGTAACTTCTCCGGCTGCGCTTCCAGCTGTGAAAACACCGTTTGAGACATTGCAACCTGTAGCTGCTGCTCCAGAAAGCTCGAAAACTGCATTCGCTGTGACATCAACAAAGTTTGAATCTTTTACAACGAAAGTTGCTGTTTTCCCTGCAGCAACATTTGCGGTTGTCGGTGTGATAGTGATTCCTGTTACAGGCTTCAAAGCCGGGTCTGAAGCTGCTGCTGCATAAATCTCTTTTACTACGAGAGTTCCAGAACCGCCTATGATGAGTGCGAGCTGATTTGCAGTCTGAGGAACTGAATCAAAATCAGAAATCTTTGCATAATAAGTTACGGTGTTGTTTTCACCTTTAACGCTGTTGTTAGAGACAGAGAGAAGTTTTTCTCCGCCACCTGCTAATTTTACATTTACGCCGTCATTAGCAGCAGAAGTGAATGTGCTTGTGAAAGATGAAGTATCAACTGTGAAAACAATGTATTCGTAACTTGCAAGAACACCGGCTGTCAAATCATTGTAAGCAGCAACAACACCTTCTGTAGCAGCAGCATCCCACATGTGGGCACTTGTCAGTTTAAGTGTTCCGTCTGAATTTGGTTCACAACCAGAGCCGCTTCCCCAAGTGTCAGTTGATTTTCCAAAGTTTGGAGCAGCTGAATCTGTTGTTACAAAATATTTCTTGTAGTATGTAGACAAATCAGGAGCGGTGAAAGATGTTCCGCCGTTGTTTCCGCCATTGCCATTTCCGTTACCGTTTCCGTTCTGATTTCCATTGTTGTTTCCGCTTCCGTTGCCGTTCTGGTTCTCGCCGTTGTTTCCGTTATCGGCACCTGGCTTTGGAGTGGTGACTGTTGGTGTTGAATCTCCATCATCTCCGTTGCTACAAGAGACGAAGAATCCGTTTGCAAGAATCATGGCAGCACTTGCAAAAACTAAAAGTGATTTTGAGAGTTTTTTCATAGAATCCTCCTTTTAAAAATTCCGATGGAGACAACCTGTGCCTCCTTTATTTTCTGATAGCCTATTCTCCCCCGACTCTATTTAAAAAGGTAGGGAGATAATTTTCGTAAAAGGTGAATAATTTCGGCAAGTCGAAATAATCACACTAAACCGAAAAAACGCACCGAAATATTGATGGACAAAAAAAGCCGCCCGCTAAGGAGAACGGACAGCCAAAAAAAGAGGACTAAGGAAAGGGTGTTATTCAATATATGCAGGAACTACAGATGTACCATTTGCATCTTGCCAGTCAATTTCTTTGATTTCAATCCAGTCACCAATATTACAACCGTCGTTGTCAACAAAGACAATTAATCCCGCGGACATCTTTGATGAACTGTTCAAGCCTGTTATTGTAACTTCTGTCCACTCTGTCGAAGACCATTTATCTCCAACAAATGCTGACAGGTTCTTATCTTTTCCGACTTCGCTGCCTGAATTTCCGGCACCATTTATAATATAGAGAGACGCATAGGCAGGTTTTATTGTACCCCGGACTTTACATTTGATCTGTTTGAAACCTTTTCCATCCAAATCTGCATTTGCACCACTTCCAGAGCCAGCTGCAAGATTTACACCCATATATGTTCCTGCATCAGGGCGTTCTATTGATGTTATGCGAACTCCACCATCAGAACCGTCTGAGACATCTGCTATTGGTGCTGATGTTGTCTGCCATGAACCCCAGACTGCAATGTCAAATCCTTCGGCTTTTGCATACAGCGTGCTTGCAGCTCCACTTCCACCGCCACCGCCTGTACTTCCGCCGCTTGAGCCTTTGTTGATTGTACTGTAATCACGGATATTTGCTCCGTCATCGGCTGTAACGGTGTCATTCTGGCAACTCATGCCCAAAAATGCACAGAATATTGTTGCAAGGAAAAATCCTGTCATTCTTACTTTTTTCATAATCGCTCCTTTTTGCCATGATTTTGTGGCATTCTATTCTTCTTTTCTAATTTTTATACAGTAAGGCACTGAATTCCAGCCCGAAATCTTTCTGAATCGTGTCGGATTTTCGGGCTTTCAGATAAAATCAGCTATTTGTACCATCTGACATAATCAACTTCCATGACGGCTTCTCTAAGATTCGGGTCAACAGCCCCGCCAAGATTTCCGCCGACGGCAAGGTTCAAGATGATGTAGAAATTCTCGTCATAAGGCCAGCAGGCATTGTTGTTTTTGTCGGCCGCCGTGTATGTTCCGAGAAGAATGTCATCATAGTACCAGCTGATTGTTCCGTTTTCATTCCAGACTACAGCGTATGTATGCCAGTTTTCATCAAGCGAAGAAAGTACTGTTCCCTTTGTAAAGATTGGGTTTCCGCCGCTTCCGGCATCACAGTGCAAGGTTCCGTAGACTTTTCCCGGCCCCCAGATGCTTGTTGAGCTTTCCATGATGTCTATTTCGCCGCCCTTCGGCCAGCCTGTTCCGCCTTCATCATAAATATCGTGCCTTAGCATCCAGAAAGCAGGCCACATTCCTCGTGCCTCAGTGATTTTTGCGCGCATTTCGATACAGCCGTATTTGTTTTCGTAGATGTTTCGGGTTACGAGCCTTCCGCTTGTCCAGGTTGCATCGTTGTTCGGGGCATTTTCTTTTTTAGCGACGATTTTGAGAGTTCCGTTTGAGACGAAAGTGTTGTCTTTGTTATTGTCGGAATACCATTGAATCTCGCCGTTTCCCCAAGCCCAGTTGCCCGGATTTGTTCCGTCTGTGTTTACGCTTTGTCCTCGGCCGACATCGTAGCCCCATTTGCTTGAAAGGGGAGTGCCGTCTGGGTCAGAAGAATCAAATTCATCCTGCCAGACTATGCTCATTCCGCTTCGGTATGCACCGGCTGCTTCTGCCTGTGGCACATTTGGATTTGATGCCGTTTCTTGCTTTGTGAGCGCGATGTCCGTGATTTTTAAGCTTCCCGTACATCGCTGTAGAATTGCAATCCTGTTTTCACTTGTGCGGACAGAAGCCCATTGTGAAAGATTTAGCGGGATTGTCACTTTGTACCAGCCGGATTTTTCGCTGATTGCCTTTCCATATTCAGAAAGGGCAAAAGGAATCTCGACTTCCGGGATTTTTACAACAATGTCTTTGTCGCTAGCCGGATTTGTCACATTCATGTCAGAAACATAAATCTTGAAGGAAAGTGTTTCACATGATGCCAGGCTCCTGATTTGGAAAGGAAGACAAACTGCGCTTGCGCCCCAGCCATTCCCTGCATTGACTTTCAAAACTTTTCCGATTCCGCTGACGGTTTCAATTGTGTGCGAGCCGCCGTTCCCCCAGTCAACTATTTCCGCATTTATGTCCGAAATTCCGGTTTCCGAGCTGAAAAGATAGTTCGTGATTGTTTTTGTGGTATTTGAAGAGCCGTTGTTGTTGGAATCATTATTCCCGGAACCATCGTTTCCGCCTGAATTTCCGTTGTTATTTCCTTGGTTTGAATTATCTGCACCAGAACCGTTATTGCCGTTGTTTGTGCCAGAACCGGAAGTGCCGTTCTGATTGTTCCCACTGGTAGATTCGCCATTCGTTCCGGAGCCGCCACCAGTTCCTGAGCCGGAAGAGGCGGAGTTTGTCCCGGAGTTTGCAAAGGAACTTTGTCCTGTTCCTGCAGCAGGATTGTCGTCACTGACACTGCAGGAAGCGAAGGCAGAAATCCAGAACAGGGAAGACAGAAGAAGCGCACATTTTACTGTTTTTTTCATTCAATCCTCCCTGAGAATTACTGATAAACGCGGACATAATCGATTTCAAATACAGCTTCTGTAAGTGAACTGTCGATTGCACCGCCCAAAGTTCCGCCCATAGCAAGATTCAAGATGATGTAATAAGGCTTGTCGTAAGGCCAGTTTACCCAGCCTTTGCCATCGTTGTAGTATTTTGAGCCAATTGAAGCTCCGTCGATGAATGCTTCTACATAATCTTCTGTCCAGCGGAGAGAATAAGTGTGCCATGCACTAGCCGCATCAGGAAGTTCTTTTCCGCCCAAAGACTTATAGCTGTCCGTGCTAGCCTGACTTTCGCTCGCACTGTGATGAACAGTTGAATAAGCCCTGGTTTTTGTAGTTGATGGCGAATATTCCATGATGTCAAGCTCGCCGCTTCTTGGCCAAGTTCCGTAAGCACTGTCTTCAGGCATCATCCAGAAAGCCGGCCAAACACCATTTCCTGCCGGCATTTTGATTCTTGCTTCAAAAAGGCCGTATTTCCAGGATGCTTTCTTTTCTGTCTTGATTCGGGCACTGTACCAGTTTCCGTTCTCTTTGTATGCCTTGATTTTCAGAGTTCCGTCCGAAATGTAGGCTGTTTTTTCAGAATCCGTGTAATATTGCTTTTCATTATTGACTTTGCCCGGATTCCAGATTTCTTTTGCCCATTTGCTGGTCGAAGGTGTCGTTCCAGAATCAAATTCATCGCTCCAAACGAGTTTCAGTCCTGATTTATCCACAATTTTATCTTCCTCATCTTCTGGTAAAAATCCGCATGAAGTTGCTGTAAAGGCCAATGCGCCAAAAACAAGCAGACTTGCTGCAAGAGTTGCGATTTTTTTCTTTTTCATTTTAGTCTCCATAAAGACCCCGCCGAAGCGGAGCCAGATTTTTAGATTACAGACCGATGTTGAAGTATGTCGTAACTTCCATGTAGTGAGAGCCGTCCATTGCGGCACCTTTTGGAAGTGCTGTATAAGCATCTGAACTGTATTTTCCGTAAGTTCTTCCTTTTGCACGGACACCAAATCGGTTTGTTTTGTCAAGGAAGCTTGGTTTTTTGAAGCCGTAAGCAATGTCAACTGTGTACTGAAGAGGGAATGTCTGGTTGAAATCACGCCACCAGTTTTCTGTTCCCCAGTCGTTTGTTGCTATGCTTCCTTCTGCAATCCACTGCTTGTATCGTGCAGCAAGGCCAGCACGAACGAAGTTGACGAATTCTTTTGTTCCTGCTGAAGCATAAGCGCCTGTTGTTGCTCCCATTCGTCCGACTGCCAGGTTTCCGACTACGCGGAGGTTTGGAAGCGGGTTTGTAACAACACGTGTTCCAAATGTGTACAAATCGTACTGTCTTGGAAGTGCACCACCGTCATACCAGACGAAATCAGTGATTGAAGTTCCGTCGTTGTTATGGCCGGTTGTTTTTGTGTCACTCTTGAAAGGAATGTTGTCAGTTTTATCTGCGTAGAACTGATAGAATCCTGTCAAAGAAACTGCAAAATTAGCACCTTCGATGTCGCTTGAATTCCATTCGTGGAACCATGTTGCTCCTTCAGGATCATAAGTGATGACTGCCTCAACTTCCATTGCACGGCGGTTTCCGAGTCCGACTGTGAACGGTGCGCCGGAAAGCAGATTTCGTCCTGCGGCATCTTCAAGCGGCATTCGCATTCGGAAGACTGGCTTTGCAACGATATTTCCGTAAGTAACATCAACGCCACCCTGAACTTCGACTCGATTTCCGCTTCCAGAATCAGCCGTGAAGAAGCTTCCTCGTGCTACAGCGGCATTTGTATCAGCTACAAGACCGCGGTAAATTCCGTTTACATAGAAATATGTGTGCTGGAACATGTTTGTTCCAATTTGGCCGAACGCTCCGAGAGTGTCCTTCCATTCGATTTTTGCAGATGTTCCGTTTTTCTTGTTGTACCTTGCTCCGATTTTCTCAGAACCTGCATGGAGCACGCCGAGTTTGAGTGTGAGCCATGGTGAAACGAACATTTCTGTGTATGCAGAAGCTTTTCGTCCAGGACCAAAACCGTTGTGCGGGTTGTAGTTTACATTTGTTGACGAGCCGAATTCCTCAGCATAAGTCGCGTTTACTACAATTCCGTCCAGGAAAGCAACATTTGGAATCCATTTGAAGTAGTTAGCAAGAATCTGAGGTTTAGAATATCCCCATACTTCCGGGCCGCCGATTACTTCAAGACCGTCGAATTTGCCTTTCCCCTTGAATTCAAGTGCGATTGGAGCCGCAGAACCGTTCATGTCGTAACCGATGATGTCATAAGCTTCCTTGCTGATGCAGAACGGATCGCCGTGACCTTCAAAACTTGCGTGACCAACATGATAGTAGCCGTTTACATCAAAAACACTGCCTGTGTAGTTGAAATCTGCAGAATAAAGTGATGCGTGGCGGAGATTTTCGTCCTTTGCTTCAGCATCTTTTTCATAATACATGCTCCAGTGGTCACCGAGATTTGTATATGGCTCAGCGTTCCATGCCTTGAAAGTAATGTCGCCGGTGAAATTCTCCCATGGTTTAACCGTGATGCCGAGAGTTGCTTCTGCACTTACTTTCGGCTCAATTGTCTCGCCTTTTGCATCCGGATATTTTGAATTTCGTTTCCAGTTTTCCTTGTTTTTGAGGTCATCCTGAATACCGTTGACATAGATTGGCTTTGTGGCCTGAATGCTGGCATCGAGCTGTGAAATCTTTACGAAATCCTGCTCTTTAATCATCTGTTTGATAGATTTTTCGTTTCCTTGTGCGACATACATTGAGTACGGAAGACTTGCGAATGTCTGAGTTACCTGAGACTGGCTTGAATTGTAAAGGCTAAGTTTCCAGGCATCGCAAAGCATGTAATATGCGGCGCGCGGGATTCGGACATTGATTCCGTCCTGAGTAACTTTGCTCTGGGCACAAATTCCGAACCATTCCTCGCTCATGTTGTTTTTTCCGTCAGCATAGTCAACATCGTAGCCTGCGTTTGACCATGAAGCATCATCGTGGACATCAAGATTTTTGTTCTGATAGCGCTTCCACCATTCGTCCATCCATTCGAACACGAATCCACCGATAATATTCTGGCTTTTTCCTTTTCCATAGGCCTGCTGATAGATTTCTTCCCACTGAGTTTTGAGGTAATTCATCTGCGCAAGCTGGTCTTCCTGGCCAAGCAAATCGTTGTAAGCATCAGCACCACTTTCTGTGAGCATTACAGGCTTGTCCACGACATCAGCGATGTTTTCGTAGAAACTGTCGTAGAATTTGTAGCCGCGGTATGCATTTACGCCAAGAATGTCCAGAGAAGGGCAGAGCTTTTTAATCAATTCAAGATACTGTGTATCACCGTTTACGATTCCGACAGGGCGGTTCGGATCAATTTCCTTACATGCGGCCATTGCTTTTTCAAGAAGGTCGTAGAGATAGCCTGCTTTTACCGCATTCTGCTCGCCGACAGGAAGATTTTCGATTTCAGATGAAGCCCAGACGAGACCGTAGTTTGATTCGTTTCCGAACATGTACATAAGGACGCCTTTGACATCCTTGTATGACTCTGCCGTTTTCTTTGCCTGTGCGATAAGAACTTCCCGAGTGTAGGCATCTGAGTAATCAGTCTGACCGTACCATGTTCCGTTTACGCTGATTCCATAACGACCGAGGAGGTCATTTATCATCGTGTAGATTCCATACTTTGTGTAAATGTACTCAACCCATTTTGGAGGGATTGTTGAGAAGCAGCGGATTACGTTGACTCCCATTGCCTTGAGCATTGGCATGTCAGTGTCAATCATTCTGCGGATAAAATCATCATCCTTGCTGAACAAGTCATAAGTGTGAGTCTCACCAATCGGAGTGTAAGACCAGACAACACCTTTTACTTCGACTGGTTTTTTGCCGTCAAAAAGCCTCCAGCCGTCAGAATCTTTTTGTACAGTAATCTTTTGTGCCGAAACACCAGTCAAAAAGACAACAGTAAGGGCGAGTAACGCCAATATTCTTTTTTTCATTTAACTTTTCTCCTGTAAATTGATTTTTACTCAGGTAATGCTACGACTTTTGCGTTTCCCCAGGATGACGGGTCTGCATAAGTATTGTCGTTCGGGCTGTTCCAGTGCAGAAGGCCTGTTCTTTCCTTGCCACCGTCAGCATCGTTGACCTGATAGTCGATTCTTAGATTCTGGTTGAGTTTGAGAGGTTTGTTTCCAAGGAGGGCGAGGGGGAATTTTGCCTCAACCTGATAGCCCTTGTCTCCATAGACCACAGCGGCCTGAATGTCATCGCTCTGGACTTCCGTGTCGTTGATTCCGATTGCGACATCGTATTTGTCACTATCGCTTCTCGGTACAATTCTGACCCTGACATCACTCTGTTTGAATGAGCTGTGTTTTGAAGTGTCAGTTCCGAAAAAGAACTCAACAGAATCACCGCGCCATGCCTGTGGAATCTCGTAAGTGTTTACGCCGGCATCGTTGTCCGAAACATCAGCGTAGATGTAGAGATTTTCACCGTCAGAACGTGCGACAAAGAAGCCGTCAGCATTTTTTGGATCAAAAAGCTCGCCGTAAACCTGCTCATGAGTGTGTACGCCATCAAGATTTTTCCATTCTGAGAAATTTCCGTCGATTTTCGGGAAATTTGAAGTGGAAAAATAGATTTTTGAGAGTGTTTCTTTTTCTCCTACCGCAACAGCTTCCGTTTTTTCAGGGATGTAAGGTGCGGCAACAATTTTTTTTGCGTTTACTGTAAGACATGATGTGAGCAGCAGCAATGAAGAAAGTCCTGCAGCAAGTTTCACTTCTTTTTTCATGTTTTTCTCCTTTTAAAATTCCGTGATGGTGGCGCTGCACTGGGCAACGCCTGTCATCTATCTTTTCAACTTTGCTTTGTTTTTGTTCATAAGTTCAGTCTGAATCTCACGGACTTTTGTATAGCCCTTGTCATATTTGAACTTATTGTAATCAGCAAGAATTTTGTCGAACTCTGCTTCGCTTCCTGCACGAATAAGGGCTGACAAATCTTTTCCCCATCGTCTTTGAATTTCCTGATAGATTAAATCTTCATCGCTTCCAACAGAAAGTGTCAGACCGTCATAAACTGCGTAAGAAGTTACATAAGGGCGAGTCCAAAGCTGTGGCTGCTCAAGTGATGGAGCGTATTCAACACCCCACTGTGCCTGCCATGCTGTGTCCATAAGCATCCAGTATGTATAAAGAACGCCGATTTCTGTTTCCTGCTTGTTTTTGTCGCTTGAATCAAGGGCTTTAATCTCTGGAGTCAATGTCGGGATACCGTCAACGATTGTATAAGTCTCATTTGGAATACCAAAGTTTGTGTCCATCTGGCCTTCTTCGCTGATAAGGTAAGTCAAGAACTGAATTGCACGAGCCTTGTCCCGGCATTTCTTGCTGATAAGTGTTACTGTCCAGCCCGCAATACTTCCGCCGGCAAGTTTCGGGTCTTCTTTTTTGGTGTTTTTAGGACCGTCTACTGCGATGTAAATGCTTTCCGGATCGCGGGCATAAAGTGCATTCTGCGGAGCCTGCATATCCCAGTTCTGGTAGAGCATACAGAAATAGCGGCCCTGAGCTGCTTTTTCTTCAATCTGGCTGCGTTTATCAACGAAAATATCTGTCGGGATAAGTCCTTCTGAATGAGCTTTGCGGAAAGTTTTGAGCCATCGGATATACTCTGGATTTTCTGTGAGACCGAGTGCAACATCCTCAAATTTTCCGTTCTGTTCAGGACTGATTGCGAGGAAGTGTGAGAGAACTGACTGCAGCTGGCTGTTTCCTACATCAATGAACTCTGATGTTCCGAAAGGAATCAAAGGAAGTCCGTTCGCTGTCGGGAATTTCTTTTTTGCTGCACGGAGAGCGTCAAGAAAGCCTTCCGGAGTAGACATGTCCGGTCTTCCCAAAGCCTCGTAAATGTCTTTTCTTACAAGAAATGTCTCGTTTGATGTGAGTTTTCCGTTGTATTTTTCATAATCAGCCGGTGTATAGCTTGCGTTTGGATATCCGTAAACATGACCGTCTTCCTGGCGGTACCAGCCTAATTTGTCAGGATTTGCGACCTTGAAAAAATACGGATCGTAGTCTTTTGCAAGCTCGTCCAGAGAATAAACAAGGCCTGAGTCAATCATCATCGGAACCTGTACCTCGTACCAGCCGAGTGTAATCAAATCAGGAAGTGCGTCTCCTGCGATCATTGTGTTGAGTTTTTCAGCCTCGTTTCCAGCCGGAACGATGAAATTTACATTAACACCGGTTTTTTCGGTGATGTATTTACTGACTTTTGAATCGCCCCAGTGGCGTGCAAACCAAGAAAAATTTATGTACCAGTCGAATGTAATAGGTTTTTCGGCATTGAGTTTCCAGCCAGGCTCATTTTCTGTTCCTGAAACAACACCGTTTTTTCCGCCGGACTTTTCATTGCATGAAATCAGTCCGAGTGAAAGAAGCGCCGTTGCACAAAGAGCTACGCTTTTGACGATTTTGTTAAATTTTTTCATATTTTTCCTCCTTTTTAGCCCTTGATAGAGCCAATCAGCATACCTTTTACGAAATATTTTTGTAAGAACGGATAGACGCACACAATCGGGAAAGTCGTGACAACCATAGTCGCGAGACGTACTGACTGCGAACTGACCTGTTGTGCCGAAATACCTGCCGGAAGACTTACAACAGCCTTTGATGCGCTGGCACTTGCTACAATCCTGTACAGGAAAGTCTGAATCGGCTGCAAATCCGCATTGTTGATGTACATTATGCCTGTAAAATAGTCATTCCACTGCCATACACCGTTGAACAAGGCGATTGTGGCTACTACAGGCATGGAAAGCGGAAGGATAATCCTGAAGAAGATTATCATGTCGTTTGCACCGTCAAGTTTTGCCGATTCTTCAAGGCCAACAGGAAGCTCCCTGAAAAAGGCCATGAAGATAATCATATTGTAGAAGTTGAACAGACTTGGGAAAATGTAAACAAGGAAATTATCATAAAGACCGATGTTTTTGTACAGAATGAATGTTGGAATCAATCCGCCGCCGAAAAACATGGTTATGGTTCCGATAATCATGTAAACTTTGTTTCCGAGAATGTGCTTCTTTGAGAATGCGAAGGCAACCATCGAAGTGAAGACTACGCTTGAAACAGTGCCAATCAAAGTTCGGGCGATTGTGATTCCGAACGCCTTGATAATCGATTTGTCCTGGAAGACTGTTTTATAGCTTTCAAGTGTGAACATACGCGGAAAAAAGTAAACTCCTCCACGCAAAGTGTCTTCAGAATTATTGAAGGACACGATGATTGTGTACCATACTGGATAAAGGGCTGCAAAACAGACAAGGAGCATTATCGTTGTGATAATCATGCTGTCCCTGCTTTTTGAACTGATTTTTCTCATTTTTTACCTCCTCGACTTCGACTAGAACAATGAAGTTTTGTTCACTTTTTTGGTAAACTGGTTTGCAATGAAAAGAAGAATGAATGCGACCACCGACTTGAACAAACCGATTGCCGAAGCGTAAGAATATCTCATGCTTCTCATTGCTGTTGTATAAGTGTAGATGTCAATTACATTTGATCTTTCAGAATTCAAAGGGTTCCAGAGAACGAAAATCTGGTCGAAGTTGGAATTAAGCAAGCCGCCTACCGCAAGAATGAACATGATGATAATCGTTCCCTTGATTGACGGAAGCGTGATTGAAAAAATCTGACGAAGCCGGCTTGCGCCGTCAATTTCTGCCGCCTCATACATCTGCTGGTCAATACCGCTGATTGCCGCAAGATAAATGATTGCGGACCAGCCGAGTTCCTTCCACAAATCAGAAAAAACTACGATGAACCAGAAAAACCTCGGATATGCGAGATATGAAAGCGGTTTCTGCATAAGCCCGATTTTTACGAAGACCTGATTGACAAGGCCGTTTTCGTCGAGCCACGAGGTAAGGATACCGCCCAAAACGACCCATGAAAGGAAGTGCGGAAGATAAGATATTGTCTGGATGTTCTTTTTGAAGCGGTCATTTTTTACCTCATTCAAAAGAATTGCAAAGACAATCGGAAGCGGGAAGCAGATTAGCAGTTTGAGCAGACTGATTCCCAAAGTGTTTATCATGATGTTTGCAAATTCAGCATCCTTGAAGAAATTGATGAAATGCTGAAGACCGAAATTGTCCGCCCATGCTGATTTTAAAAATTCCCAGCTAAAAAGCGGAGTTGTAATTTTGTAATTTTTCTTGAAGGCAATCAGAAGACCGTACATCGGGGCATAATTGAATACGAGCATCCAAGCCAAGCCGAGCCATGCCATGAGCTGAAGCCATTTCTCATCTTTGAGACGCTGCCAGGTTGTTTTATTTTTGAGACTGGCAGTCTGAATCTGGACTTTTTCTTTTTCCATGCTTATCACCTCACGATTGAGTATAGGACAAGCAATGCCCGAATGGTAGGAAGTAGCTTTTCAGAAAGGTTTCTATTTTTCGGTTTTATTGATTTTTAAAATTGACACCTGAAAATCCTTACTTTATTGTTCATGTAAACAGCAAATTGCTAAATTAAGGCGGCGACGCCACAAACGCGGAGTTTTATAAGGAGAAATTAATGAAAAAAAAAGTAAACGGCACTTTCACGAACCTTGACGGTGAAGTTTTTTACAAGATTGAAAATTATGACTGCATGGAAGATTTTTTCATGACCATAACAAGCTCTTCCGACATCTGGAATTTCTGCTGGTCTCAGGGCGGAATCACGGCTGGAAGAATCAACTGCGACCATGCAATTTTCCCATATTACACCGCGGACAAAGTTTCTGACGGAAAAATGACGACTGGCCATTACGCTGCAATCGCCGTAAAAAAGAATGACGGAAGCACGGAAATTTGGGAGCCGTTTGCGCCGCTTCTTTGTGGAACAGGCCTCCGATTCAAAAAGGACGAGAATATTTCCCGGAACATCTATAAAAATGCGAGTGGAACAAAGGTCTGGTTCGAGGAAATTAACAAAGCACTCAATCTTTCTTTCCGCTACGGCTGGACATCTTCAGCGAAATTTGGCCTTGTACGCATGGCAAGAATTGAAAATCTCGGTTCTGAAACACTGCGCCTTACAATCCTTGACGGATGCCGCAACATTATGCCTGCGTGCACGGATTCTGCCTTCCAGAACGGAAATTCAGTCCTTCTTGATGCTTACAAGCAGACAGATTTGGACGAGTCTGTAAATCTTGCGCTTTTTTCACTCTCATCTGTTGTTACGGACAAAGCCGAGCCGAGCGAAGCCCTTCTTGCGAATGTAAGCTGGTTTACGACCGAGGATAAAATTTTCCTTTCCCCGGAAACTTCGGCAAGATTCTTTGATGCGGACGGAAATGCTGAGAAAATGAAATCAGAGAATGTAATCAAAGGCGAGCGTCCTTCTTGTTTCATCGTGCGAAATCTTTGTCTTGAAGCCAAAAAAACTGATTCCTGGGAACAAGTTTTTGACACCTTCCTCAGTTCAAGCCGGGTTACAGAACTGAAATCGCTTATTAAGAACAGAAGTGAGGCAAAAAAAGCCCTTATTTCCGATATTGAAGCCGGTGAACAGCTTATGATGCAATATCTTAAAGAAACAGACGGTCTGCAGAATACGGCTGCGACAATGACTGTTGCTCATCATCAGGCGAATGTCATGTTCAATATCATGCGTGGCGGATTCTTTGCTGACGGCGGCAGAATCAATGCTCCTGACCTGCTTTCTTTCATCAAAAGCAGGAACAAAGCAAAATACGAGGATGCAAAAAATGTGTTGGGCGACCTTTCGGACAAACTTTCCCTTCAAAAAGAAGCTGTTCTGGAAAAAATTTCCGGGGCAAAAGACCCTCAGCTTGTCCGCCTTGTTCTTGAATACATGCCGATTATTTTCAGTCGCCGGCATGGAGATCCGAGCCGACCATGGAACCGCTTTAACATCAGGCTCGTTGATTCTGACAAGAATCCGATTCTCAATTATGAAGGCAACTGGCGCGACATCTTCCAGAACTGGGAAGCACTTGCAATGAGCTACCCGTCTTACATTCCTAACATGACCGCAAAATTCCTGAATGCAACGACTGCCGATGGATTCAACCCGTACAGAATTTCCCGCGCCGGAATCGACTGGGAGTGCCCGGAACCGAACAATCCATGGGCGCAGTACGGCTATTGGGGAGACCATCAGGTGATTTATCTCCAGAAATTCCTTGAACTTTGGAACAAAACAGATTCTCAGGGATTTTTTGACAGCCTTGGGAAAGAACTTTACACCAGCGCGAATATTCCTTATCACCTCAAGAGCTACGAGGAAATCTTAAAGGCTCCTCACTCATCAATTTATTTTGACAAGGAACTCAGCGACGCTCTGATTGAAAAAAGCAAAACTTACGGAAGCGATGCAAAACTCGTGATGAACGGTGAGCAGCCGGCATTAATTTCGTTCACGGCAAAAATTCTCCAGATTGTGATTGCAAAAGCTGCGAATCTTGTTCCTGGCGGCGGAATCTGGATGAACACTCAGCGACCAGAATGGAACGATGCGAACAATGCGCTTGCAGGCTGGGGACTTTCTGTTGTCACTCTCTGCTATCTCCACAGAATGTTGGGATTCTTGATTGAAATTTACTCAAAAGATGAATCAAAATCTTTTGCCGTTCCAAAAGCCGTTGCTGATTGCTTCAAATCTCTGGCAAATCTTTATGAGTCTGCTGATTCAAAAAAAGTAATCGCCGATGACACTGAGCGAAAAACATTCACGGACAAAGCCGGAAAAATCTTTGAGGCTGAACGAAACGAGCTTTACAAAAACGCATATTCTGCCGGTGAGACAGAACTTTCCGGCAAAGAAATTGCCGCTTCGCTTTCGGCAATGCTGAAAATGGTCAGAAAAAGCATCGTCTCGAACAGACGGGAAGACGGCCTTTATCACAGTTACAACACAATGAAAATATGTGGTAACGAAATGAAAATCCTCAGACTTCAGGAAATGCTTGAAGGTCAGGTTGCTGTGCTTTCGTCAGGGCTCCTTTCTTCAGATGAAGTGCTGGAAAATCTTTCTGCTCTCAGGAAAAGCGCCCTTTATGAATCACGCCAGAATTCATATATTCTCTATCCGAATAAAAATCTTCCTGCATTCTATGAAAAAAACAATATTCCAAAAGAAAAACTTTCTTCCCTGAAAAATCTTCTTTCGCGTACGGGAAATGAGATTCTTGAAAAGGACATGGACGGAATATATCATTTTAACGCAGAATTCCATAATGCAAGAATTATGGAAGCGGAAGTCAGGGCGTTTGATGGAGCAAAATGTCCGACTGAAAAAGAACTTTCGGAGCTCCACCGAATTTACGAGGAATCTTTCAGACATCAGAATTTCACGGGCCGAAGCGGAACTTTCTATGCTTACGAAGGACTTGGAAGCATTTACTGGCACATGGTCTCAAAACTCCTGCTCGCCGTTCAGGAACATACGCTGGAAGCATACGCAAAAGGCGACAAAAATGCCGAAGCTCTCAAAAAAGCTTATTATGAAGTTCGAAGCGGACTCAGTTTCAACAAAACCCCGGAAATTTACGGGGCGTTCCCTTCAGATCCTTACTCGCATACACCAAGCGGAAAAGGTGCGAAGCAGCCTGGCATGACAGGTCAGGTAAAAGAAGAAGTTTTGACTCGATGGGGAGAACTTGGAATTGGAATTTCAGCAGGAAAAGCTAGATTTAACCCGCAGATTCTCGAAAACGAAGAATTCTTTGCAGAAGGAAATTGTGCCGGTTCATTGAGCTTTACATGGTGCGGAGTTCCAGTAACCTACAGCAAGGCAAAATCCGCCTCAGTAAAAATCACCTTCCAGGACGGCAGCACAGCCGAGCACACCGGCACCGAGCTGACCGAAGCTGAAACACGCCAGCTCTTCGCCCGCAACGGAAAAATTTCCGCAATCTATGTATGTGTTTGCCTGCCATATCTGTAATGTTCAAAACTCGGTCTTCGAGTTTTATCTGCAGAATAATGCGAACCATGCGTAAGCAAGGTTCGCCCCTGAATCCACTTTGTGCGGGCGAGCGTAAGCGAGTCCAATTTCATATTACGCACAACCGTGGATTTCAAGGGGCGGTTCTTGCTGAGAGCATGGTTTGTTTTAGCCAACAATTTGAAACTCGAAGTTCGTGCTAATGTCAGTTGCTATGCAACTTCGCCCATTCTCCTGCGCTCATACCGTTCATTTCTCGGAAAGATTTCATGAAATGCTTTACATCCTTGAAGCCGCATCTTTCTGCGACCTCGTAGACTTTGAATGTGCCTTTTTCGAGAAGATGTTTTGCCTGTTCCATTCGGAATCTTTTCAGATAATCGTTGAAATTTACGCCCATCTGCTCCTTGAATTTTTCGCTGAACCAGGTGTAGTTCATGCTTACATGGTTTGCGACCGTGGCCATCGTTATGTCATCGCTGAAATGCTCGCGGATATATGAAACCGCCACCGTGATGTAAGGATATTTTCCCTGCTGATTTTTGAGCAGTTCCAAAAGATAAAGTTCATAATCAAGAATGAATGCCTTCCACTCTTTGAGAGTTGCCGCCTGTGTTATGTTCTCAATCATCAGGCTCTTCAAATAAAGGTATGTGTCAGCGGAAGTGAATTTCGGATAGCGCGTAAAAAGCCCTGATTTTATTTTGTTGTAGGCATAATAAAGACATTCCGCGGCATTTTCCTGAGACAAATCCGTGAAATCAAGGAATTTATTCAGGCTGTTGCGAACTTCTTCCTCGTTCAATAAATCAAGATTCGCAATCATCTTGTCGTAAGCGGCATCAAAGTCCGTAAAATCAGGCTCGGTGCGGCCTTCCGGGAAAATAAACACGCCTTTTCCTGTCTGCGAGAAAAATTTCTGGAAAACGGCGGTCAATGATTCCCTTTTGATTCGCCTTAAATCAGACACGCTTGTTGAAATCTGGCTCACACCCACGGCACAATTTGCCAGCGACGGATGATTAATCACTTTTTCGAGCAAATCTTTTGCCACGATGAATGTCATATAGCCGCGCTTTTGTTCAATTACATAGTGCGTAATTCCGTCCAAAAAACTTGAGACCGTGCAGTTGCATGAAGAGGTGCATATTGTCACGCAATACATGCCGTTTTTGGCAAATTTTGCGACATCAGATGCAATGTCCTCGGAAAAATGCCCTTCATCAATCAAAGACCGGAGATTTTCTTCTTTTTTTTGCTGGATATTCCTCCGAATCCCGGTGAGTGCCTTTTCCACGGATTTTACAAGTTCTTCTTTTTCAACAGGTTTTAGAATGTAGCTACTCGCACCGCTTTCGATTGCGGCCTTTGCGTAAGAAAAATCATCGAAGCCAGAAAGTACGATAATCGCAGGTTTTTGCTCCAGCTGCGAGACATTTTTCATCAGCTCAACGCCGTCCATTCCAGGCATACGGATGTCGGTAAGCATCACTTCCGGCAGTTCGCTTTTGCAGATTTCCAATGCTTCGATTCCGTTTTTGGCCTCAAAAAATGTTACATCGCCGTCAAGTGAATCCGAAAGCAGCTTTTTTATTCCTGCACGAATCAGTTTTTCGTCATCAGCTATTAAAATTTTTGTCATTTCACTCTCCTTTTTTACACTTATCTTGCTCTGTCAGGGAATTGCTCTTCAATTGACAGCGGAACGCGGACTGTCGTTCCTTTCCCGAGAGCTGATTTAATTTCGACACGGTACTCCGCGCCATAAAACATAAGTAGCCTTTGCTGAATATTCTTGATGCCAATGCTTCCCGTGCTGTCCCTTTCATATTTTTCATCTGCAAGATAAGAGCGTATTTCCTCCAGCTTAGACTCAGTCATTCCTGCTCCGAAATCCTGGACACAAAGCCAGAGTTTTTTTGTCGATTCTTCAAGTTCTGTGTAAATCCGGATTTCAGTATTTTTTGCCAGAGGCTCAATTCCGTGAATGAAGGCATTCTCAACGAAAGGCTGCAGTATCATCTTCGGAATCTTGATTTCGCGCAGATTGTCAGGAATTTCAAAATTCAGTGTGATTTCATAGTCGTTCCGTAAATTGAGTATGTAAACATAGGACTGAATATATTCCATCTCACTTTCAAGCGTGACTGTGTGAATCCTCCACCGCAGGCAGTACCGCATCATCTTTCCAAGCATGAGGATGCTTTTTGAAATGTCATCGTTATCAGCAAGGACGGCCTGCATATGAATCGTCTCCAGTACATTGTAAAGGAAATGCGCGTTAATCTGATTCTGCATGGCCTTCATTTCCGTATCCGCAATAAGCTGCTGTTCGGTCTTTATCTGCTCAATCTGAACCGAAAGTTGTTTTGTCATCGCGTTGAAAGTCTGCTGTGCTTCTCCGACTTCATTTTCTGCCTCTACCGGAATCTGAACGCCAAGCTCGCCCTCGTTCACGCGTTTCATTCCTTTCATCAGAGAATAAATGCCGTTGAAAAGTCTGTTCGCCGTGTATCTGACAATCGTGAGAAATCCTATTCCCATGAAAACCATCGCAAGAAAAACGAAGAACATGGTAATTTCATATTTTCTGACGATTGCCATTTCGCAGCTGTGAGCAATCACAATGCCAAGGCGCGGCATATATCTCCAGGAAACAACTGTGCTTTTTCCGCCGATTTTCGTGATGAAATTTTCTCCTGCACCTTCTGCAAAAATTTTCTTTGTGAACTGATTCAGTTCAGCTTCAGACAACTTCAGGCTTGTACAAACTCCGCTGTTGCAGTAAATCTGGGAAATTTTTCTTCCTGATTCAGACTCATCGACTTTCAGAACAAAATCATGCTGATACGGTGTCGGCTCTCTGTGCAGGAACGGAAAGAAATTTTCCATGCGCATCGAAAGCTGAATCCAGCCAATCGGACGCTTTCCATTAAGAAGCTCCCTTGTCAGACATACTGAAGGCAGCATCTGTGCGTCCATGAATCCAAGAAATTTTGCCTTGTAATTGAATTCCCATTCCGACAGGTCTGCGAGTTTTTCACGGTCCGAATGTAGAATTACCGGGAATCGTTCAGGTACGAAATTGCTGTTTGTGAACACCCGGATTGCATACATCGACGGTTCCGCCGAAAGAATTCGCTCCAAAGTGAGACTCTCATCCATTATCGTTCGGATTACATCAGGCTCATTACGGTTTTCTGGGGAAGTGATAAAAAGAAGCAGATCACGGTTAGCCCGAATCATTTTATCGATAAGCTCAAGAGACTGTATGTTTTCGTAGATTTTCTCTTCATTCATGTGTACTTCAAGACTGCACAAAGATTCGAGGCTGTTGAGAGTCTGATTGTACACAAGGGCGATTGTAACTCCGTAAAGCAGAAGGAGCGGTGCAAGCACTATAACGGAAAAGACAAGCACGACCTTGCGAGAAAAATGCATATTACCCTTTTTCATGTTCATCTTTCGTGAATTATTTTACCCTAGCAAAACTCTGGTGTAAACAAAATAAACAGGGGCTACAAAAATCTTCACCCAGTAACCGAAAATTTGACACCTAGAAACAGACTGTTTTTGAAGATATTCTATGTTAGACTCTTTTTTAAGTGACTGATAGAAGTGCGGCTTTCGCACAAGGAGATTCCATGACATTCGCAGAAAAAATCCGCCAGCTTGACGAGGAAGGTGCGGTCCTTCTCAAAAATGAAAGCAATTTTCTTCCATTAAATAAAGAAGATTCCGTAGCGGTTTTCGGAAGATGCCAGTTTGATTATTACAGAAGCGGAATGGGCTCAGGCGGCTCGGTTCATGTAAGCTACACGACAAATTTGACCGATTCCCTTGAAGAACTCTCTGAATCAGAAAAAATTCCTTGCAAAATAGATGAAAAATTATCCGAAGTCTACAAAAACTGGATAAAAGAAAATCCTTTTGATAACGGTGGTGGCGGCTGGGCTGCGGAACCATGGTGCCAGAAAGAAATGCCTGTCACGGACGAACTTGTTGCACAGTCAGCAAAAGAATGTAACAAAGCACTTTTCGTTATCGGACGAACGGCCGGTGAGGACAAAGATAATGCTCCGCAAAAAGGAAGCTGGTATCTGACCGACGAAGAACATTCTGCTCTCGAAAAAATCTGCCGGCATTTTGAAAATGTCTGCGTAATTCTAAATGTCTCGAACATCATCGACATGGAATGGCTCGAAGAAAAATGCTTTGCCGGGCACATAAAAGCCGTTCTCTTCACATGGCACGGCGGTCAGGAAGGGGGAAGGGCTGCAGCAAGGCTCCTTTGTGGAAAAGCCAATCCAAGCGGAAAACTCAGCGACACAATTGCGAAGCACATTGATTTTTATCCTTCAACAAAAACTTTCGGAAAAGAAGGTGATGTAATTTACGAGGAAGATATTTATGTCGGCTACCGTTATTTCTCAACTTTCGCAAAAGACCATGTTCGCTATCCGTTCGGATTCGGACTGAGCTACACGACTTTCACTGTTGAGACAAGAAATGCCGTTTTTGATGGTGAAAAAGTGCGGATTTCAATTGATGTAAAAAATACTGGAAATTTTGCCGGAAAAGAAGTCGTTCAGGCTTATATTGAAGCTCCGCAAGGAAAACTTGGCAAGCCGAGCCGAGTTCTTGCTTCATTTAAAAAAACATCCCTGCTTGAAAAAGAACAGACGGAAAATCTTATTTTGGAATTCAATCTTTCTGATTTTGCAAGCTATGATGATTCCGGGGCGAGAGGAAATCAGTTCTCGTTCGTGCTCGAAGAAGGATTGTACAAGATTTATGTCGGAACTGATGTAGAGAACGCAAAGCAAATTCTTATGAATCAAAAAGAAGGAATTGAAATCGACTCGCTCAAAATCGTACAGAAACTTTCTCAGGTGGCGGCTCCAACTGTGGCATTTGATAGAATTTTTCCAATTTCAGACGAAAATGGAAAATATTCAATCGGAAAACAGGCCGTTCCACTTTCAGAAGTCAATCTTGCGGAAAGAATAAAAAATTCACTTCCAGAAGATTTGCCTTTTACCGGCGACAAAGGAATCAAATTCCAGGATGTGCTTTCTGGAAGCGCGAAAATGAAAGATTTTATTGCACAGATTGACAATGTTCAGCTTGCGGCAATTGTTCGCGGCGAGGGAATGATGAGCCAGAAAGTCACTGTTGGAATCGCGGCGGCATACGGCGGAATCACACAGAAATTGCGTGACTTGGGAATCCCGGCGGCGGGCTGCTCCGATGGACCGAGCGGAATCCGAATCGACACAGGAAAGGAAACAAGCCTCATGCCAATCGGAACTTTGCTTGCCTGCTCATGGAGTCCAAATCTTGTTGAGGAACTTTACATTTTTGAGGGCAAGGAACTTTTTGATTTTGAAATCGACACGCTTTTGGGGCCAGGCGTGAACATCCACAGAAACCCATTAAATGGAAGAAACTTCGAGTATTATTCAGAGGATCCACTTCTCACAGGCACAATCGCAACGGCAGCTCTCAGAGGCCTTAACAAAGGCGGAACGAGCGGCACGATAAAGCATTTTGCGGCCAACAATCAGGAACTTTGCCGCCGCTCAGGAAATTCCGTGATAAGCGAAAGGGCATTGCGTGAAATTTACCTCAAGGGCTTTGAAATCGCGATAAAAAGCGGTGAAGTCAAATCGCTGATGACAAGCTATAATGCGCTCAACGGACACTGGACGGCAAGCAATTTCGACCTCGTGACGACGATTCTCCGAAAAGAATGGGGCTACGAAGGGCTTGTAATGACCGACTGGTGGACATGCATGAATGACTGTGTTCTCGGCGGAAAAGAAAGCATCCGCAACACAGCAAGCATGGTTCGCTCAGGAAATGATGTTTACATGGTTGTGGATAATGACGGCTCAGAATCAAACTGCTATGAGGACAACATTGAGCAGTATCTTTCAGAAGGAAAATTGACAAGGGGTGAGCTGGCTCAGGCTGCACTTCATATCCTCAACTTCATAAAAAAATCTCCTGTGTCAAAACGGCCTTTGCGCCCATTAAAGATTTATAAATCTTATTCCGCAAAAGTGACCGAAAGACCTGAAAATGCAATCATCGTCGAGGAAGGCGAGCCATTCTTGCCAGAAAACGGAAAGCAAATCTATCTCCATGCCGCACACGATGCAATGTACAACATCAGCGGAACATACAGCAAGGACGGCGATGACCTTTCACAGTCCGTTACGAACATCTTGGTTGATGGCGAAAGCGTGGCAAGCCTTGAATGTAGGAGCACAGCCGGAATCGAAACAACCGTAAACGCGGCGCAGATAAAGCTGAGTCCTGGTTATTACCGAATCGACTTGAACGCAACAATGGTTGGAATCTGCACGAAGAGCCTTGTTATTTCTTCGGAAGTAATCAATCCTGTAAGCCTTGGTGTCTGCCCGATGTAAGGCAAAGCGCAAGCGCTGGGAGCCCCGAAGTTCGAGCCGCAAGGCGGTGAAGAATGAGCGTGAGCGAAGGGCGGACATAGCGACCCGAACACAAAAGCGCACGACTCAGGCGTGCGTGTGTGAGGGATGCGTCCAAATCATTGAAAAACCCTTTAAATTGTGCTACAGTCTTTTAAATCTATTCAATCGAGGTAAAAAATGGCGAAAGATTTGGATTGGGCAAATTTGCCTTTTGGTTACATGGAAACTACAAAAAGTTTCGTTGCGAATTATAAAAATGGCGCGTGGGATGAAGGAACTCTCACCAGCGACCACTCAATCACAATTTCTGAGTGTGCGGGAGTCTTGCAGTATGCCCAGACATGTTTTGAAGGTCTCAAAGCATACACAACAGCAGACGGAAAAATCGTCACATTCCGCCCTGATTTAAACGCTGACCGCATGAAGGACAGCTGCGAACGGCTCGAAATGCCAGTCTTCCCAAAAGACCGCTGGATTAAAGCCGTCATCGACACAATCAAAGCAAACATTGAGTGGGTTCCGCCTTACGGAAGCGGTGCCACTCTTTATATCCGCCCATATATGTTCGGTTCAAGCGCTGTTATCGGCGTAAAACCAGCAGAAGAATATCAGTTCCGCATTTTGGTCACACCTGTTGGACCATATTTCAAGGGCGGCGTAAAGCCAATCACAGTTCGTCTCTCAGACCTTGACCGCGCAGCTCCACACGGAACCGGCGACATCAAGGCAGGTCTCAACTACGCGATGAGCCTTCACAACATCGTTGATGCTCACAAAAAAGGCTTTGCCGAGAACATGTACACAGACCCAGCAACACACACATATATCGAAGAGACTGGTGGCGCAAACATTCTTTTCGTCACAAAAGACGGCAAACTCGTCACTCCAAAATCAAACAGCATTTTGCCATCAATCACACGCCGTTCACTCGTTCAGGTTGCACGCGACTATCTCCACATCGAAGTCGAAGAGCGACAGGTCAACAAGAACGAGCTTAAAGATTTCGTAGAAGTCGGCTTGTGCGGCACTGCGGC
>NZ_JAFRNB010000109.1 GCF_017430385.1 Treponema sp. | reverse complement strand
ACAAGGGCAAGTGCCTTTTTTTCAGCGACTTTCTTGGCAACAAAATCACGGATTTCTTCCGAAGTCATCTGACTTTTCGTTTTCACTCTTCAATCCTCCTTTTTCTGTCGATATTTTGTTTAGTTGATAAATCAGTTTTCAAAGTTTCTTAGGGGTAAAATGAAAACTGATTTATCAGTTATTCATCATAATTACGATTATATCTTAATAACGATGAATGTCAAGTAAAAATTACGAGAATTTATTTAAAATAACCGTAATTTTTACGGAAAAAAGAGGTTTTATGACAAGACTTGAACAACTTTATGAGGAAATGTCGAATCGAAAATTGATTAGTAGCAAAAAGGAATTTGCGGAAAAATTCGGATTCGATGCTGGTAATCTCGCCCGATATTTAAATGGTCACTTAAAAACAACATTGGACGGAGATAATTACCGAAAATTTTTAGATGCTGGTATAAATGTTGAATGGCTTCTCACTGGCGAAGGAGAGATGTTTTTACCAGTTTTTTATCCTGAAAGAGTAAAAATGCTTTCAGAAAAAATTAACGCCGACATTCAAAAGAAAAATGATGAAATAGCAAAAAAAGAACGAATCCCGATTTTAAGTCAAAAACTTTCTTGCGGACCAGGACAGAGTTGGGAGCATGAGGATAACATTGTTGAATATCTCGATGTACGCTCACTTTCGCCTGTATTGAATTCTAAAAATGTTTACGGATTCCGTGCTATCGGTACGAGTATGTTAGGGGCAGGAATCCGTGATGGCGATATTGTCTTGTTCAACGCCGACAAAGATTATCCACCTACAGACGGAATTTATGTATTCGGTCTCGATGGCGACACCTATTGCAAAAGATTGGAGTTTGACAGTCTTGCAAACAGAATAAAAATCTTTTCAGTGCGGGTCGCTGATTTGGAAAAAGCTGAACTCTTAAAAACACTCGACAGCACAGACGAAGAATTCGCGGAGCGGTTCAAAATGTTCGGCAAGGTGTTCAGCTGGATTCATGTTGCAAATGACGAAGGAATGTAATAAGTTTTAAAAAAGGAGATTTTATATGTTACAAGGTATTAGCGCACTTATCATTGTCGTTATTTCTGTTTTCGTGGCTTTGATTCCGATTATAATTTTGGTTTATTGCATGAACCGCTTGAATCGGACTGCGATTGCCACAGAAGAAACCCAGCGACTTTTAACACGATTGGTCAAAGTTGTCGAAGCTGTAGCGAAAAAAGAACATCCAGAATTGTATGGAAAAACAGAATAACCAGAAAAAAACGAATAGGAGTCTATTTATGAAAAAAATCATTGCGATTATATTTGCGTTCGCTTTTGCTCTGTCAACATGGGCTGAAAACAACGAACCATTTTCTGTTTTAGGATTTGGTGTAAATCATCCGTGGCTTTGGGAAAAGGCAGATTTAGGCGATTCAAATTCATCTTCTATCGGTTTCGGCATGTATAATGTTATAGTAGGAAAATCAGGCTGGGGATTTATGGCAAATGCTTCAATGGATTTTCCCTATCACACTGAATCAGATGTGAACGGAACTACCGTTACACTCACTCGCTCTGATTATGACTCATGGTTTAACTATAATTTCAATTTTGGTGCGATGTACAATTTTTACAGAGAAAATAATCTGTTTTTGGGCGTCGCGCCTTTTTTTGCTTTTGGCGGAAGTCTAATAAAAAAAGATAATTTTGAGCAAGGCTCAACGATTCTCGGTTTTGGAGTGGAACTGAACGTAATCTACAAAATAACTGAGAGAGTTGGATTTTCAGGCGGAATTACTGGTCAATACAATTTTTATACAATTGGCTCTCAGTTTTTAAATGATATAAAAATCGCAAATTTAACAGGTCGTCTGACCCAGTATGTTGTAACACCTTATTTATGTTTTGATATTTATTTTGAGAGAAAATAGCAAATTTACACGCTCATCTTCACCCCAGCGATGCTGGGGATTTTTTTTGCCCTGGTATCCTTTTCCCCGGAGGATATGAATGGAAATAAACAATTCTGCGGGGAAGCCTTATTACACACAGAGAAACAACCAGCTTAAGCCTGGCGGTGCCTGCAATGTCACTGCGATGATTGCGGCCTTGCTTGCGGCGAGCTATGCGGTCGAGCAGCTTGCGACGGAGAAATTCAGACAGCCGGAAGATGCTCTCATGGATTTCATTTTGCACGACGAGCGGACTCTCGCGCTCTGGAAGGTTCTTGACCCGAGCGGGCATAATGCGCCGAACGAGTGGCACCCGGTTCTTGCGCTCGGAACAAATCTTTTCCTGAGGGAGAGAGGTCTTGTCGGAAAATGTGTCGATGCCGTTGAATGGAGCGAATGGCGGTCTAAGTCACAGATTGCCGACACAATCAGGAACGGCGGGGCGGCGGTTCTTTCCGGGCTTTTCCCAGCTGGTGGAAGGAAGACTATCGGACATGTGGTGGCCTGCGTGGGATTCAAGGAAGACGACGAGGGGAACATCACTCACTTCATCATTGATGACTCATGGGGCGATTACCACACGGAATATGCCGACCACAACGGGAACAATGTCGAGATGTCCCTGGAAGACTTCAACTCCAAAATCCGGCACTGCGGTGCTGACAACAAGATGGCTCATCTCATTAAGAAGGCGGTGGCAAAATGAAAGCTAAGGATGTGTCTTTGAAATCAATCGTTCTTGCGATTGTGTGGGTCTGCGTGATGTCGCTCTGCAAGGCGTT
>NZ_JAFRNB010000108.1 GCF_017430385.1 Treponema sp. | reverse complement strand
GACTGAACTTGAAGTGTCAGTCAAATTCACGACTTTTACCGCAACTTTTGAGACAGTTGAAGAAGATGGAAGATTAACTTTTATGCTGACAGAACCAGTTGCTGAAGAATCACTGCCGGCATCAGTTGATTTTAATTTGAGCGAAATTGAGGAAGTTGTTGATTCAATCGTTACATTTTGCGTACATTCAAGGATTTTTTTTGTGCAGGCAGAATCAGAATATGCGTCCAAAGCAAAAACATAATCTCCTGTCGCAAGCGTAAAAGTTTTCGTCGAAATTTGGGTATAAGTTGCCCCAGTTCCATCAGCAGGATAATTCGTATTGTTTGCGTTTGGGTCGAGATATGAAAATTTGTAGAAAAGAGTTGAAATGTCATAAGCAGAAGGATAAACCACGCGGGCAGGCGAATCATTTGAAACGGCGAGATTAAATGTGCAAAAAACCGAAGGTGCCGAAGCAGGAATGAAAATTTGGTTTTCTTCCTCCGCAGCCGCAATTTGCTTACAGCCCGCAAAAGTCAAAATCAGAGAAATTGAAAGAATCAAATAAAATAACTTTTTCATAATTCGCTCCTTAATCTGTTACCGTGAATGTTGCTTTTGCTTCATGAACATTGCCCGCCGAGTCAGTCGCAACGAGCATCAGAACATTCGTAAGCGGAAGCCCAGCCTTTGGAATCGTGACCGTATTTGCTATAGTCGTGTAGACCAAACCGTTTACAGTCCAAAGATACGAAGCATATCCGCCCTTTGCAGTGAAAACATAGTTCGTACCGCTTTCTGCTGCGGTAAGCTCAAGGTCAGCATTCGTGTATGTAGGAACTGAGATTGTAATTCCCGAAGAAACGCTTTGTACGAGTTTTCCGTCACTTGCAATGCCCCATGTTTCCCCGGTTTTTGGAGTGATGTCGAATTTCGTGTATTCAGAGCCGACTTTCGTTCCACCAAGCACTGGCGTTCCAACTGTGTAAGATTCTGGCGTGATTGTGGCAATCGGAGCCGTTCCAGATAGAGTTGATGGCACTGTGATTGTGCTTCCTGTAACGAGATAAACATCATTTTTTGCATCGGAAGTAAGATCTGCCGGAATAACCGAAGCACCCTGAATTGAGAATGTTCCTTGATTGTATACAGCACCGCCGAGATTGACAGCCTTGTTCTCGGAGATTTCTCCGCCATTAAGCGTGAACGAAGCCCCTGTGTTGATATAAACTCCACCGCCGAGTTTTGCCGCATTGTATCCATTAATCTTTGATGCGCCCAATACAGTGACTGAACCGCCACCGACCGCAATTCCACCGCCTGTATTGCTTGCAATATTTCCGCTGACTATAGTGCTTGAGATTGTTATTGCAGCTGTTGTCGTGTTTGAACAACTGATTCCGCCACCATTGGTTGCCATGTTTGCAGAGATAATTCCGTTCGTTATTGCGAAACTGCTTGCGTTAGTGTGAACACAAATGCCGCCGCCCGCATAAGTAACCTTGTTGCTGGTGATTTGGCAGCTGCTTATTGAGAGAATTCCGTCATCAAAAATGCCACCGCCGGATTTTTTTGCTTCGTTGCTGGAAATTTCTGCGTAGCCAACGATGAGAGATGCGTTTTGTGCAAGATAGATACCGCCGCCATAATTTTCTGCATAATTGCCAGAAATTATAGTTCCGTCGAGGATTTTTGCCGTTCCTCCTGCGACATAAATTCCGCCGCCACCGTCATCAGTTCCTGTCGTAGTCGATTTGTTGTTTTTAATCGTTGTGTCCGTGATTGTGAGCGAGCCTGTTCCGTCCTTGAAGATACCGCCGCCCTTAACGCCGGTGTTGATGTCAGCTCCTTCGCCGCCGATTACAGAGCCTTCGATTTCGACATTGCCGCTTGAGTATGTAGAAATATTGATTCCGCTTTGTTCGCAGGCTGTGATTGCTGAGCCTTTAATCTTGAAGTCACCGGAACCGAGGATTGAAATGCCGCCCGTTCCACCCCTTGTTATGCACAGATTCTTTATCGTGACAGGAATTGCCGTGTCGAATGCAATCGTTGTCTGTGAGCCGTTGCCCATGAGGACATCAGTGCTTGTCGAGTTCGTTCCTTCAATCGTGACTGATTTTGCAGAAACTCCGTCTGAGTCACGTAATGTTGGTGAATCAGAACAGTCAATTGTTCCGCTGATTTTAATGCTCCAGTCGTTGTTAGCATCATTAATCTTTGCGAATGCAGCCGTGATTGTTTTCAATGCATTAGCGGCATTTAGACCGCTGTTTGAATTATTTCCAGTTTCACTTACATAAATGATATTTTTCTGGATGAGAGAGATAGTTCCATCTGACTGAATTTCCCAGCCTGCCGTCGAATATTGAGAAACAAGGGAGAATTTTTCATAGTTTGCCGCAATCAAATCTGCATCGCCGGAAAGAACAACATTTCCTTCTGCTGGAGATTTAGGCTTGATAACTGCAACTGAACTTGCTGAAAGCGCGCTGTCAATCGTGATTGTAGCCGAAGCTCCAAGCATGACAGTATTTGTCGGATCGATACGGGCATCCTTTCCGACATGGAATTCTCCTTCTGAAGCAATTCCAATGTTGTCCGCCGCGACGACCCTTGTGTTGCCTTTGATTGTGCCACCGTAAATCGTGAGGCTTCCCTTCGAGAATATTCCTCCGCCGTTCTTGTATGCCTTGTTGCCGATGATTGAGCCGCCGTTGATTTTGATTGTCGTATTTTCCCCGGCACGGATTCCGCCGCCGTTTCCGCCTTTTACTTCTGTTTCTCCAGAAGCGATGAATCCTGAAACGCTTCCGTCTGAATTGACAACACCCGCAATATTTTCAGAAATCGTTCCGCCGTTCATGATGAAAGTTGCGCCGTCTTTGTCGAGGTTGACGCCGCCGCCAGCACCGTAAGTCGTGTTGTTCGTGATAGATACGCCGTCGTTCATTGTGAGCGTTGCACCTGCTGAAACGAAGACACCGCCGCCGTTTTTCGGATTTGAAGCGTCCTTAAGTTCAGCCCTGTTTCCTGTGATTACGGTTCCGCTTTCAAGGATGACATTCGCATTGCCTGCAAGACAGAGGCCGCCACCGCCAGTCGTTGTTGCGAGTCCGTTTTTCAAAGTGATGTTCTTGAGCGTTACTTTTGCAGTTGTCTTTACGACAAGAACATTGCTTACTCCGCCACCATCAAGAATATCCGTGCCTGTTTCGCTCTTGCCGGAAATCGTAATCGTTTTTACAGGTATGTCAGCAGGAATTACAGCATTTTCGATTATCGTTCCAGAAACTATGAGGTAATAATTTGTTGCGGAGTTGTTGAGTTCCTGAATCTTTGCGGTAGCCTTGCTTATTGTCGCGTAAGGATTTGCTTCCGTGCCGTCGCCAGTCAAATCGTTTCCAGTCTGAGAGATGTAAATGTAAGATTTTTCGCTGTGGTCAATCCATTTTGCGTGAAGCGTGAGGCTCCATGTTACCGATTCGTCAAAATTGAAGGCAAATTGCTTTGCTGAATCCCAGAACCAGCCGTCAAAGCTGCATTCTTCTTTTGTCGGTTCAGCCGGGAGCGTGACTTTTTCGCCGGACTTAATCTTTTGTTCTGAAACAAGACTTCCGCCGTCAGTGTCAAAAACAATTATGCAGAACTGGTCTTCAGTTTTTCCGCTTTCGTACCATTCGAGCTGCATCGTCTGCGAAAGTGTAGAATCTTCATCAACATAAAAATTTAAAGGCTTCGAAAGCGCGATTGGCGTGCCGAATTTGTCGTAACCGTAAGCCCTTGCGAAATAATTGTCCCTGCTAAGACTGTTAAAACTGACCGGAGAATTCAAACCTACTGCATGAAAAAAAGCGGTTCCGTTGCTTCTGGTGAATTCAAGCTTGCATTTGGACAAATCGTTGTTCTGGTAGCCGTGTGGTGAAGATTCTGCGGGTGGAATTACGGTAAAAGAAACATTGGACTCAGGCTCATCATGCTTGCACGAGCCTAAAAAAAGAGAAAAAAAAATAGCACTGAAGAGCAAAAATAACGAAGCCCTTCTCATCGAAACTCCTCAAAAATAAAGTCTCCACCCCAATGCTACTTTTTCTAATTCCATATATTTTAACACAATCCTCTAAAAAAATAAAGGGGAGAAGTGAAGCAAGAAATGCTTTCAGAATAACTACGGGGTATGTTGAATTTTCTAATAAAAATCGCACACTAGAAAAATAACAGAAATTATTCTATATTGTTCTTTTATCACAGAAAATAGAATCATGCACAGAATTAAAAAAAATTTACCACTTCTATTTATGTTTTTGCTTGGCTTTTCAATAACTTCGCAAGAAGCCCTGCATCCGACTTTTGTTTCGGATTTCAAGAATCAAAAAATTTCTGACATTATTTTTGTACTTGCCGATGTATTCGATAAACAAGTAATAATAGATGACAGTATAACAGGAAACGCTACTTTTCATTTCGCAGACACTAATTTTGACGAAGCTCTTACTAAATTTGCCGCACACTGTAATATTTTCATTGAGAAAAACGGTAGTATCTATTCAGTAAGCAGGATTTCTATCAAATGGAATGAAGCAAGCCAGACCGCCGATGTCGATGCGGAAGATGTAAGTGCACAGACATTCTTTAAAACACTGTCCAGAAAATCAAAGAAAACAATAGTGACGGATTTCCCGGCATCTTCATTGATTACAGTCCGTGCACAAAACGCAGACCTCGAAAGAATAATAAAACTTGTCCTTGTAAAAGAATCAAGCTATGAACTTATTGAAGAGGAGGGCGGTTATTACATTGCAAGAAAGTCTAACGGAAATACAGTAAACACAGCAGGAATGAATAATTTCCGCCTTGAAAAAAAGGGGGAGCTTTATAACCTCACATTAAAAAAAGCAGCTTTTTCAAATGTAATACAGGAACTCTTCAAGAAAGCCGGTAAGGAATACAGCCTTATGAACAAGAGCACTCAGATTCTTGAAAATCTGTATTACTCGGACAAAGATTTTGACACTCTGCTACATCTTATAAACGAACAGTCTTCAAGCGACTTCATGATTTCGGACGGAATCTACTATATATATGATGTTCAGAAGAAAGACATACTTAAAAACTATAAGGCAACTTTTTCTGTAACATTAAAGAATATCTCTGCGGCAGAAATGATGTCGCTTTTCCCGACTGATTACAATGCAAATGGATTTATAAAAGTCAATAAAGCAGCTAACAGCCTGATTATAACAGGAAGTACAGACGAAATAAAAAGAATTGTTTCTTTCATAAACGAAATAGATGTTCCGACTGATGGAAGAAGATATGAGGAATTTTCTGTTAATGGACTTGATACTCAGTCAGCCGTTGCCCTTTTTCCAGAAGGCTTTTTCTTTACTCCACCTGTCATTGTTCCAGACAGTCATATTTTCATAACTCAAGTAACAGATGAAAAATCCGCCGATATAAAGAACTATCTTAAAATATTGGAAAAAAAGGATATTGCATATCCCATTCATCTGAAATACATAAAAGGCGAAACACTCATAAAAAATTTACCGCCGTCTATAAAAAAAGAAAGCATAGCCACAACGAATGATGAGAGCCTGATTTTCTTCACAGGTACAGAAAAGGCTTTTGAGGATTTTAAAAGAGAGCTTTCTTTTATTGATAAGCCGTCAAGACAGATAAAATACCAGCTCCTTGTAATTCAAAGGCAACTTTCTGACAGTTTCAGCTGGGAAAGCAAAATAGCAGGGGCAGAAGTGAATACCGATGAAGTGGCGACAGGTCGTGCACTTACGGCAAAAGCTGCGAGCCTGTTGAACATAAGTTTTGACATCGTTACCGAATTTGGAATTCAATTTGCCGAATCCCTCTCTGCACAGATAGGAAACAGCAAGTCAAAAATCATGGCAGATACAACGCTTAACGGAATAAGCGGCGAAAGCATAACTTTTAAAAATACGAACACTTACCGTTACAGGGATGTGGCCGTAGATGCCAAAAGCGGACTTTACACAAGCAGCACAAAGGAAATAACAAGCGGTCTGGTCATCAAAATCAAAGGCTGGGTTTCGGGCGATGACATGGTGACGGTGGATGTGACGGCAGAAGTCTCAAAACAGGGGAGCGTTGACAGTTCTGGTGACAGCTCGACAACAAACCCTCCGTCAACGACAGAAAAATCAGTAACTACAAATGTCCGCACACAAAGCGGGAATGCGGTCGTCATAAGCGGACTTTTGCAAGAGGAAGTTGATGAGACGATAAAAAAGACTCCAATTTTGGGCAGCATACCGCTTATCGGAAAGCTCTTTCAGACCATAAGTAGTTCTACAGCCCAGACAGAAATGATTATCTACCTTGTTCCGTTTGTTCAAAAATCTGATAATAGAAAATTGACGGAAGACGAAAACATCGCCCGATATACCGAAAAATATGGGGATTCTTTATGAGCGTTGAACTTTCCGTATTTTCAGCATATAAAGATGTCTCTGGACAATATAACGACGAATTCATCCGTGCAAATTCAGCCGTAAAAATCTCAGAGGACGATAACTGCGTTAAAATAGCATTGTCCGAAAGAGCTGATGAAAACTCTCGTGAAACTCTAAGGAATTTTCACTATCCGAAACAAATAATTTTTGAGGAACATGCAGAATCAGAATTCGTAGAATTCATAGGAAACTGCATAGAGCAGAACAACTCTAAATTCAAAAATATTGTAGAAAGAAAAGATGACGGTTTCAACCTAAACACAATAGAATCCGATGCTCCGGCCGTCAACATCATAAACGCCCTTTTTCTTGAAGCACTCCGAAAAAATGCCTCAGACATACATCTTGAAAGCGGTGTAAAAGACCTTCGTGTAAGGTTCAGAATAGACGGCGTTCTCCGTACCGTAAAGTCTTTGGGAAAAGAAGCGGAAGCAAGCATTATCAGCCGAATAAAAATAATGAGTGGCATGAACATAATGGAAAGCCGGCAGCCACAAGATGCACGATTAAGTGTCACATTGGAAAACAAAAAAATGGATTTCCGTGTTTCTACCGTTCCGAGCGTGCACGGCGAATCAATCGTACTTCGTATTTTCAATACTGAAAACGAAAACATCCCGCTCGATAAACTCGGATTTTCAGAAACTGCACTGAAACAGCTTCGTTCATTTACGCAAATCCCGTATGGCCTCATTCTTGTAACCGGCCCCACAGGAAGCGGAAAATCAACGACATTACATGCAATGCTCATGGAAATGGACAGGGAATCCAATAAAATAATAACAATCGAAGACCCGGTTGAATCCGTGATAGACGGTATAACGCAGATACAGACAAACGATGCAATCGGGCTTTCATTCAGCACTTTGCTCAGAAGGGTTCTTCGCCAAGATCCCGATGTCATAATGGTAGGTGAAATTCGAGACACGGAAACCGCAAGGCTTGCAATAAGGGCAGCCCTTACAGGACATCTTATTTTTGCGACTTTGCACACCAACGATTCAATAAGTACGGTCTCACGATTAATTGACATGGGCATTGAGCCGTATCTTATAGCCGGTGTTCTTCGCGGAGTAACCGCACAACGGCTTGTACGAAAAGGAAATTCAGTCAAAGGTTATAAAGGTAGAACCGTAGTAAGTGAAATCTGCCTTGTTGATGATGAAATGCAAAAACTGATAGCAAAAAACTGTGATGCGGATATGCTCAGAAAACATGCCCTCTCTAATGGAATGGAAACAATTCATGACAACGCCATGAGTCTTATCAGCGAGGGCATAACGGATTTGACCGAAGCAAAGAGGGCGGGGGCATTATGAGAATAAAAAGCATTTCCAGGAAAAATCTTCTTTCCTTTACTGTCTCGATGTCTGCATTGCTCAACTCTTCACTGCAAGTGCAGGATGCTGTTTCACTTTGCAAGGAAACTTCCAGGACAAAAGAAGTCCGCATTCTTTGCATGGAACTGATTTCCGTGCTTAACAAGGGCGAAAAACTGAATACGGCCTTGCAAAGTATACGAAAAGGCATTCCTCCAATATACACGGCAATAGTAAAAATCGGAGAGGAATCGGCAAGACTTCCGCTTGTATTTGAAAAACTGGCCTCTTATCTGTTCAAACTGAACGAAAGACAGTCAAAACTCAGGGTATCTCTGATTTATCCGCTTACTGTACTTTCTGCAGCCCTTATACTCTGCTCCGTTATCCTTTTTTATGTTTTTCCGAGAATGTCGGACATATTCAGCATAATGAATTTTGATGAAAAAATACGGCTCCCTGACCTGAACATGCTGACCTTCAGGTTCATCAGGGGAATAATACTCATGCTTGCACTGATATTTATTCCGATTGTACTTCATAAGAAAAATTCAGCCTCAAAATCTTTTATTGATGCGGTTATATTAAAAATTCCATTTTTAAATGAAAGCATAAAAAACAGGGAATGTGAAAATTACTCATTTGCAATGGAACTCCTGACCGAAAGCGGAGTTCCGCTTTACAAATCGATGCAGCTTGCGAACAAAGTGATAATAAATTCACATTTCCGGAAAAGTGCTGAAACAGCCGCCCGACTTGTCTGTGAAGGAACTCCTGTTTCAGAAAGTTTTGAGACTGCTGGGAATTTTCCATCCTACATGATTCAATGGCTTAATATAGGAGAGAAAACAGGAAGGGTAACGGAAGTTTTCAACAGCATACACTCTTTTTATGAAAAAAAATCAGAAACGGAGCGTAACACAGGAATGACACTGATTGAGCCTGTTTGCATTTTACTTACAGGCGGAATAGTCGCAATCCTTATATGCAACTTTGTACTGCCAATTTTCAACATTATGGGGGATTTATAAAATGAAAAAAGGACAAAAATTTATCAAGCGTTATGACGAGGCATTCACGATGCTCGAAACGCTGATCGTGCTGGCAATCGTTTTGATTCTCACAAGTACCGTCGGTTTTACGGCAATCAGAAGCCTTGAAAAGGCGAAGTCTACAGGTGCAAGGACACAAATAGACTCCTTTTCGGTTGCTTTGGAAGCATACTACATTGATTGCGGAACTTATCCGACCACTGAGCAAGGACTTGAGGCTCTGTACAAAAAGCCCGAAACCGAGCCTACAAGTGATTATTGGAACGGCCCTTATATCTCAAAAAATGTTCCGAAAGACCCGTGGGGGCATGAATATGTCTATGAGAATCCCGGCAAAGAAGGTCATCCATATTCAATCATAAGTTATGGTGCGGACGGACAGGAAAGCGGAGACGGAAAAAATGCAGACATCACATCTTGGGAAAACTGATGCTGAAAGCCATTATAGACACAATACTGATAATGATTCTTCTCGGCAGTTCCTCAACAATGCTTGTCGATGCAATGCGTTTGAAGGCAAAAACCCAGTCTGTGATACAAACGGCAATTTCCACACAGGCAGAAACAACGGAAATAAGGCTGGATTCATTATGACAAACGCATTCACTACGCTCGAAACGCTTGTGACGGTATCCCTGTCTCTCCTTGTTTTCTCAAGTTTCCTGACTTTCGCGGTGGTTTTGCTGAAGCGAACAGGCGAAGAAAACCTTTCTCTGGCAGAAAGAGTGCAGATTTTACAGACTGAGGCTGCCCTGAAAAATTATGTTGAATCCATTGATACATCGTATATGTACAACAATCTGCCAGTCCTGCAAGTGGCATGTGAAAAGATTTCATCTGGTGAAATCTTCAAAAATCATGTATTCCGACCTTCTGACCTGAAAATAGACGATGTGCGAATTATCTATGACAAAAAAGCTTACAGGAGAGGCATACAGGCAACATACTCTATTCATGGAAATACACGGACAACAAAAGCCATTGTGTCTGAAACGGAAGTTCTAAACTCAAATGGAGAATTCAGCAGATGAACAGAGCCTTGTGCATAATACTGATACTTACATCTCTTTTTCTCTGTTCTTTCTCATATTCCTCATATAGATATTCTAAATCGGCAGCAAAGTCAATCCAGACGGAAAATGAACTTGTAAAAGTCTCCAAAGCTTTTGAGAATGATTTCCAAAACCTAAAATTTGAAGGTTCGGACTTTCCTAATTCCGAACCTATCACAAACTTGATGTCAAATTATGCAAGATTTTCTCCTTCAATGGAAGATATTTCAAGCGGCATAAATACTGCGACTTTTCCCGAATGGATTCTTAACAATCCTAAGACAAAGACTCTTTTTGAAAATCCGTTGTTTTCAGCTAAAGAATACGGCTGGATAAGCCTTGCCGAACCGAATGCAAAAACCGTAAAATCAATAACAGATTCCTATAAAGGAAAGTTGTCTCTTTTCCCACTCGTAAACGCCCTTCCTCTCCTAAACATACATTATACCGACTTGGAAACACTTCGGATTGTGCTTGAATCAAGCGGTATTTCAGACAGCGAGAGAAAAAGCAACGAACTTTACTACAAGGTAAATGAAGCACCTCTTACGAATACAGAAATAGCGGAACTTCTTGAAGTTCCACAAAATCACAAGGTTTTTGCAATAATCGGTGCAAAAACAACATTCTGGAAAGTAACTCTGACCTTAGATAAAAAGAAATGTGAGCAGATTTTGGCCGCCGTTCCCAAAAAGGATGAGCAGGATAAAATCGAAAAATACATAGTGATAAAGGAGCTTGTGCAGGATGAACGATAAAAGACTTGCAGACAGGACTAAATGCTCCGTTTATATCATTTCTCTTGCAGCAGGAACGACTTCAAGGAAGCAAAGGGAAGCCTCTGAAAAACTGCGCGCACTTCATCCATCCGGACTTGAGGGAAAAAGAATTGCCCTGCGGAAGAACAAAAGAACGAAAGATGAGTATATCTGTGTAGTTTATCCCGACTATTTTGAGAAACCTTTATTCACGACATTCCTTGCGGCTGAGTCAGTCAAAAAAAATTTTTCGGGAACAATCGTATTTAAAACAAAGAAGTTTTCTGAACGCATGGATTTTTCAAACGGAAGTCTGAAAAAATCATCACTGATTTCAGAAGAAGATTCTCAAAAACTTGCCGCCCCTGTCGTTCTCAGCCCTGAGAACAGCATATTTTTTCAAAAGAAACTGCTCAGAAGCATAGTTGGTATTAGTCTTCTTATTTGTACGATTATGTCTGCTTTGTATTTTCACAAACTTTCTTCCATTCATGCTGAGAATGCGAGAATACAAAAAGAGGTTGCCGAACAAAAGAAAAAACAATTACAGGCAAAAGCTGAAAAAGAAAAATTCCTCGAAGGTCTTGTAAAAAACCATGCAGACCTTCACAAAGACAGTACCGCGAGTCCCTATGAGATTACGAGCATAATCTACAGAAACATCCACGAAAATGCGAAAATAAAAAACCTTTCCATTACAGGAAATGACTTTGTTATTGAAGCAGAATCAAAGGACGGAACAGCAATCTTAGCTTCCTTTGAACAAGACGGAAATGTAACTAATGCAGGCCTGCAGCACATATTCTGGGAGAATGGAAAGGACTTGTTTATTCTGACAGGTACGGCCGTTCTTCCTAATGAAGAACCTTCGCCAGCCTTATCTACGGAAGAAAAAATAAAATTCTACCTTGAAAAAAATGAAGAAGCCGCAATCAGGCAGAATACAACCATATCTCACTCGCAGTACACGGACGACTTGAGGAAACTCCTCAGAAAGTGCAGCCTTGAAGCCTCATCTATACAAAACATGTATTCAAACGAAGAGACACAAAGCGAGTACACTGTCAGGGGAAGTGTGCAATCATTCATTAACTTTTTGTATCAGGCAAAAGAAAAAAACATTGTTTTTGCAAACCTCAGACTACAACAGCAGGAACACGAGGCAACGGCTTCATTCCGCATAAAACTTCCACCGACAGGCGAAAACAAAAACGAACCGTCACAGCCGCCCGAATTCTCTCCAAAAGAGATAGCAGGAACTTTCGCAACAGAGGCTCGAAAAAAATCACCCAGTCCGCGTATATCGGCATCTGAAAAAACAGTTCCTACAGAAACGAAAGCGGAAACAAAAACAGCTAATTTTCTGACTTATATCGGTCAGGTAAAGGTTAATGGCATGACAACAGCATATATCAAGAACAACAGGAACGATGAAATAATCAAAGTTCCATATACTTCTGATGGAAAGCTGTATGTCACGATAAATTCGGAAACTTACGAGGTCAAGCAATGAAAAAGTTTTTATGGTTTATTACGGCTCTCTTCTCTGTTTTCTCCATTATCTCCTGTGCTTCTTCAAGTCAGAACGGCATGAATGAAAAAGCAATGTTCGTCCTGATTTATGACGGAAGCAACACAGGATTGGGAAATGTAAGGGTATATGCGCAGGAAAACGGAAAAAACACAAAAGACTATTTGGGAAGCTCAGACATGAACGGTCGTTTCTACATGGCTTTGAAAGAAAACTGTAATTACACGCTTACCCTTGAAAAAGACGGCTACGAAACATCCTCGAAAGAATTTGAGTTCAGAGGCATGACCGGGCTTTATTTTCGTATGCTAACGGTTGATGACCTTCTTACCGAAGCTGAGAACGCACTTGATTTACACAATTATTCAAAAGCACTTTCATACAGTAAGAGGGCGTTAAAACTCGATGGAACACGGAAGGATTCCGTACTTCTCAATAAAATCATATTAAAACATATAGAAAATAATGGAGGCAAAAATGAGTAAAAAAATCTGTGTCATCGCACTGATACTTCTGGTTATTCTTACAGCGGCTAATAGTGCAGGAATATTTATCCTGCTGCAACGACAGGATAAATACGCTGTTGAGCAGGAAGAATCTCAAAAAAGATTGCAAGAAGAACTGGATGGGAAATTTACAGATTCAATCATTTCCCTACAGTCGTACCTGATGGATAGTTTTAAAGAGCAGAATATCCTTCTGAAAAAAACAAACACCATAGCACAAGAAAAGAAAACTGCACAAGCTGAGCAAACTGCCATAATCTCAAAGGACATGAGCGAAGGAATTGCACTCATGTCTAAAAAAGAATACGCAAAAGCAAAAGCTGTCTTTGACAAAGTGTATGCCTTGCAGCCATACAATAATGAGGCGAAATTTTACTCCGTGTATTCTCTTTTCCTTCAGAACAAACTTAAGCACACAAATTATAAACTGATTACAGATACTTTCTCTTCACTCCGTGGAGCAGGCTACAGCAGAAAGGAAATGGAAGAAGTCGAGAACTTCATCAAAGATGAACTTGACAGCATTGCGAGGTAGAAAACATGCAAATCCTTAGACTATCCATTTTTTTGATTTTCGCCGTAGTTCTAAGCATTTATGACATAAAATTCTTGAAAGTGCCAGTTGTTGTTTTGCTTGCACAAATTTTTTCACTTGTTATTTTCGATTTTTTCTTGTTCAGAAATAACTTATGCCAGAATGGAATCGGTGCGGTAAGTTGCTTTTCGATTTTGCTTCTGACTTATTTCATTAGCAAACACAATCTTGGATTCGGGGATGTAGAATTTGGATTTTCAGTAGGATGGCTTCTGGGAGATTGGCTGTGGATTCCTGCTTTGTTTGCTGCAACTGCCCTGGGGATTGTTTTCATATTGGTAAAAAACAAGGCTGCTAAAACCAAAAAAATTCCTTTTGTGCCATTCTTGGGATTTTCAAGTTTATGTATTGGAATCTTTCACAACACAAATCTTTAATAGAAAAAATGATGAGTAATTGCATAAAAAAAACTTACATGTATAAGCATGTAAATTGGATTATATTTGTAAATAATTTTTCTCAGCAAATAGTTTTAATCAACGACAAATCACGACGGAATAATGCAAACTTGCCTGGCATAGGTGGCGTGTTTAATCATATCAATTGCGATTTGTACCACTACGCGGG
>NZ_JAFRNB010000107.1 GCF_017430385.1 Treponema sp. | reverse complement strand
TTTTCGCCCATCACGTCGCTAGGCTTGACGATTTTTCCGTCCGCCGAAGTGACTTCCTCGCCACGCTGGAGTTTTCCCCACAAGGGGCCACGCGGGATTCCGAGAGACTCTGCTTTTTCGGGATTGAATTCGCCCGGGCGGTCAAGTTCTTCGAGCGTGTAGCCAACGCAGGTCTTTGTGTGCGAGAGCGGAAAGGCGCGGATGTAAAAATCTTTGCCTTCATGCACGACGCAAGGAGCTGTAATTTCTTTTATTATAATGGGATAATTGATATACATATCAAGAACCTGACGGCTGGTCTCCACATATTCACGAACTTTGGGCGGACCGTAGATGTATAGCGGCTCGGTGCGGTCAACCTGGGCCGAGAGCATGAGCATTCCGGGAAGCCCCGTCACATGGTCGGCATGCGTGTGGGAGATAAAAATCGCGTCGATTTTCTTCCATTTGAGGTTGAGCCGTTTGAGTGAAACCTGAGTGCCCTCGCCGCAGTCAAAAAGGAACAAATCTCCGTCACGACGGAGCAAAACTGATGTAAGGTGACGGTAAGGAAGGGGCATCATGCCGCCACAGCCAAGAACGAATGCTTCTAAATTCATGGTGGAATTGTATCAGATTTCGGCCAGTTGGGGAATAATGAGGAAAAATCTTGAAATAATTGGATTTTGATAATTTTTCTGCTAATATATCGCTATGATTACAGATAAACTCTATGACAAGGCTTTTGAATATTTTGGAACTAAGCTTTGGAAACAGCTTTATGACATGGACTTGTTTGCAGTAGAATTCTCAGACAAAGAAATCGGCTGGTGCACTGTCATGGGAGAGCTTGGAGAGCATATAAGTCTTGCGGTCTATGTAGGGAATGAAGGGCTCAAGACTTTTTATGATCTGCTTGGAAGCAATGATGAAAACATTAGTGATGAGCAATATCAGGAAATTTCCCTGGGGCAGAACTGCCTTCATTGCTCGCTTGAAACAAAAGATTTTATGTTTCCTGACGAACTCAAGGAATTCAAATCCTATACGGAGCGAACTGGGAATAAAATCAAAGGCGAAAGAAGAAAATTCGTTCACTTTACAAAATATGCCCCGCATTGCCTTCCATGGTATATAAAGAGCAAAAATGATTTGTCATATATTGAGCAGGCTCTTGAAGCTGCCATTGAAGTTTCTAAGAAACTTTCGGAAAAATCAAAGATTGAGCTTGGATTTCCTCCAGATGAACAGAATGAAATGCAGAAAACAATTCCGCTTCTTTCAAAGACAAAAAACGGTTTTGAATGGAAAACTATTGAGCTTCCGCAAGAAATTGCCGTTCCATATTTTGAGCCGAAACTTTCAGATGAAGCGGCGGAAGAACTTTCTTCTTTTGAGCGGAAGGGAACTCTTGAATGCAAGGTTTTTCGTATCCCCTTCCCACTGGAAGACAAAAAAAATGAGCCGCCCCGCTACCCTGCAATTCTGCTTGCCTTAGACTCAGATGCAGGTATGATTGTCTCAAAGCCTGATTTCGTTATGGATGATGAGGAAGATTTGAAGCTCTTCGATTCCTTTGCCGACATATTTTTCGACCAAAAGTTCCTTCCAGAAAAAATCAAGGCCTTTGACGACAGAACGGTAAATCTCCTGAAAAATTTCTGTCTCCAGACAGGAACGCCGATAGTTGTAGAGCCTGTAAGAGATGCTGATGCGGCATTTGGGGATATGCTAATGCACATGGGAATGATGGGAATGTTGGGATTTTAAGTTCTTTTGGGCGCATCCCGCCTGGCGGCGGATCGGGCTTTTTGTGGCTACGGCGTCTTACGCGCCTCCGGTGCTTCGCACTGGCGCAAAAGCGCCACCACTACAATCCCTTGCGCACTTGGGCAGGCAAAAAAATTTTCTTAGCTACGTCCAGTCAAATCTCAAGCCTTTCCTTCAGATATTCCATTGAAATTCTCTCCTGTTCAAGCCTGTTCCGCCCTTTGTCAGCTCTTAATTCTTTAAAAACAGCTTTTTCTTCTTCGGTGAGATTTTCTGGAATGCCTTCTCCTGCAAGACTTTTTCCTTCTGCTCTGAATGAATCAAACGTATCGAGAGTTTTTTTGTCCATGCAGAAAGATTTTGTGTCTGGAAAATATTTTCTGAAATCAGAGAGAATCAAAAATCCGTGCTCGTCCAGGTCGCCGAAATAGAAAATTTCGTGATTTTTGAGCCAGCTGCAGTTTTTTAGCGATGTCACTGAAAATCCGTGTCCCCAGATACAAAGGGTATTTTCTACAGGAGGAAAAGTCAGGTAGACCATTTCGTTTTCGATGATGAATATTTTCTGCACATTTTTGAGAATTTCAGATTTATCAAAATGTTCAAAATCTTCAAGGGGCAATGAAACTTCAGAAATCGAAAGTTCCCCAATTTTGAGCGCGATTGTTTTATCGAGGGAACGAAGCCTTATAAAAGAAGGTTTTTCTTTGAGTTCGCAATATTTTTCAAAATCCGACACTTTCACTTCTTGCTGGCCATCATTTTTGAGGCAGAGCAAAAGACTTAGAATCAGAGTCTTATTGTTTTCAATGAATTTTGTGTGCACGCCAAGAGGAATTTCACGGATATAAAGATTTGAGACTGGATTTTCCAAAAGCCATTTTACGCAAAGGCAGATATTTTCCCAGAAATCTTTTTCATCGTAGAATTCCGTAAGATATGAAACATTTGCAAAAGTCCATCTGCCAAGTAAGTCCGAATTATTTGAAGATGAGCAAAAGTTTTTGAAAAGAACTGTGAGTGCATAAGTAAGCCTTTTTGTTTCGGATTTTTTTTCGATAAAAGACAAAAAATCTTCTTCGGTCTCAAAAAAAATCCTGGAAAGCTGGGACTGAGTCCCGTTGTTCCGCGTACGTTTCTGCTCAAAAACGAGTGAGTAGCCCTTACCTTTTTTTTGCTTGCTATTTTGAATGAGCGGAAGAAAATCTTTTTCGCGCGCAAGAAGGTTATCCGAGGTCTTTCCCTTGTCAGAGCGGATTTCAAGCGGAAAAAATTCTAGAGATTTTGAGATGGCTTCAGAATGACAGGCAGCCTTTTCAGAAAATTCTCTCTTTACTTCATCCTTGCCTCCTGCAAGGGATTTGTCATGAAAAAACTCGTCAATCTTAAACTTAAGAAAATCCCGGAATTTACGCTCGCTCTTTGCTTTCAGTTCAGCAACAGTAATCATAAATCAGCTTTCCTGTTTTTTCCCTTGACATATTGGTATCCTATATCAGATTTTCTTCATTTCGATGTGAATATAAAATTCTTCGGACTTCCATTACATCGCCAATCACAACATACCAGACTGTGTAATTGCCAACATTTATTCTTCGATATGGATAAGAGCGTTTTTTCTTTGAAGGCCATACGGCAAATGATTCAGGGGACTCAAGCCGTTCAAGAATTGCAGATTCTATTTTTGAAAGAGTATTCTCTGCCGCAATAGGATTCTGCAGATTGTTTTGTATATAATCGATTATCTCGGACAAATCCTGTTCGGCAAGAGGAAGGTATCGCAATGTGTATTTTTTCATCGGGCAGTCTTTATTTTTGAGCGGAGATTGGAAAATACTTCTTCATGCGAAAGCCTTTTGTCCGATGATTCAGATTGAAAATCAGCTTCGTCCAGTCGGGCTTCTATATTGTCTGTAAGGCTTTCGTACAAATCAAGGCTCATGACAACCATAGTACCGTAACCGTTTTTTGTGAGAAAAACAGGATGTCGATTTGTAGAAACGATATTTTCTATCTCGGAAAACTTATTCCGTAAGTCTGATACAGGTCTGATTTGCAACATAATGCCGTCTCCTCTTGTCTTTATCATTATATTATCACAATTTTATCAGCACAACAAGTTTCTTGGTGAAATCCCCCTGCACTTCTAGATTCTAACTTCAAGCTTCTGACTCTTCACTCCTAACTTTCCTCATTCCTGACTTTTTGATATTCCTGAATCGTCATCGAAAGGAGCCTTGAATCATTCGTGTTTTTGTTCTCAGTCATGTGAACCGACGAAATGTAGTCCTCGACAATATTGATTTTGTCCAGTGGCGTGATGACCATGACCTGCAAATCCAGCTGCCTGAAAAGTTTCATGGCATATTCGGAATTCGTGGAGTCGCTCTTACTGAAAGCTTCGTCGATTATTACAAATCTGAATGATTTTTTGCTTTCTTCGTTGATGTTGAACTGATATGAAATCGCCGAGGCAAGAATCGTGTACGTGAGCTTGGCCTTTTCGCCGCCTGAGAGACTTGCGCTGTCAGAATAATACTGCTTCTGAACATCGTCCTGACAATAATTCTCGCTGGCGGCAAATGTGAACCAGTTACGGATATCCAGCACATAATCACGCAGATTCTGATTTTCTTTGAGAGATTCAAGAAAAGACTTTATCTTGCCGAAAAGTTCTTCCTCGTATTCTATATCCTGCATCTGAATGCGCACAGTGTCCGGAATCGCCGAGTGAAGCTTACGGCTGAATTCATCAATCCGTGTGTCCTTTGCCTTCTCGCATTTGAGCGAAAGATATGTGTCGGGATTATGCTGATAAACGATGCTCTTCAGGTTCTGGTTAAGGTAGCCCACCGCGTTTTCAATGTCTTCCTTTGCGTTGTTTATGAACTGATTGAAATTGATGATGTCCTCTTTGACCGAATTGTGCAGAAATTCATGGAACTGCTTCTGATATTTGGGCAAATCGTCTTTTTTGAGTCTGAGATAAAAATTATTGTAGTCCGGAAGGAATTCTTTTGTAGCACCAAAGGCAGAAAAATCGCTTGACCAGTCGCCGAATTCTTCCCTTAATTTCTGGCTCGGAATGGAAATTTCGCGCATGTATTGTCCCAGGTTAAGTTCATAGCCCTGGATGCTTTTTGTTTTCCCCGAGATTTTTCCGTCTAAATCCTGAAGGATGTTCTGCTCGCCGTGGTTCACAGCCTCTTCGCTTTCGGCCTTGGTTAGACGGGGATATTCAAGGCACAAGTCCGAGATTGCTTTTTTGATGACAGACTCAAAATCAGGATGTTCGCTGTATAGCTTCCATTTGTTTTGGTTTTCTTCAAGTTTTTCCGAAACTGTTGAAAGCCTGTCGCGGCTTACATTCAGAGAACCAATTATCCTGTCCCTGTCCTGCTCAACCAGCCGTTTTTCTTCCTTTTTCTGCTCTAAAAGGGCGAATTTTTCCTGAATATCCTTTGATTTTGAAAGTTTCTGCTTTTCGTCGGAAAGTGAATCGATTTTTTTTGCGACGGATGCGAAGTCGATTTTTTCAAAAGAAGAAATTTCGAGCAAAGAATTCACAGCATAGTCTTTTTTATCAAGAATACTGATTTTCTCTTTGATTTTATCGAATTGACTTTTCAGTTTTCCACTTTCCGCTTTCAGTTCGTCGAGCTGGCTGCTCAAAATCTTTCGTTTCTGAGTGTTGTCCCAGCCAAGTACGGGAGTGAAATTCTGTCTTACTTCTTTTCTGTCGTCTTTTTCGTGACGGATTCCATTTTTAATCAGGCCTGATTTTGTGAGAGCCTTGTCGGCCCTGGAAATTTCCTGAGTGTCGTCGGTACAACGGTAATCAAACTTTTGCCGAATGTAATTTTCAATCCATTCACAAAGTTCGTGGTTCTTTTTTGCCTCAACTTTACCCGGAAGAGAATCTGAATCAAATGAAGGACCGCCAAGAGAAAAATTATCGTTTTCTGAGGCACGAAGATAAACGACACGACCACCCATGTCGTGATTTTTGACATAATCTGTGACACGCTTGTAAAATTCTTCCTTTACGAGAATCGTGAGCGCAAAATTGTGAAGGAGCCGCTCAATCGCGTAATTCCATTCTTCCTCACCCTTTTTTACCTGAAGAAGCTCGCCCGCAAAAGGAAGCTCGCTTTCCGTGATTTTTAGATGAGAACAAATCTCCTGGCGAATCTGGATGTTTTTTTCGGGGATATTTGAATTGCGTTTTCCCAGAGAAAGAAGCTCAGTTTCGATATTTTTGAGTGAATCTTCATTTTCTTTTCTGCTGATTGAAATTTCAGTCTTTTTTTCATCAAGAGAATTCTTTTCTTCGCTCATCTTTTGAGTGAGGGACTGCATTTCAAGAAGATTTTTCTCGAATTCTTTTTGATTTACAGGAAGGTTCAAAGAAAGAAGACTTGCCTTCTCCGAATATTTTTCTGACTCGCTTTTACGCCTGTTTTTTTCTTCGTCAAGATTTCTGATTTCGCTTTCAATCTGGGAGATTCGTCTGGCTGAGTCGCTTGAATCAATGTCGGCCTGCAAGGTTCTGATTGCTTCTTCAAGAATCTGGCTTTCCTTTGTCTTCTGCTCTCTGCTTTCTTCAAGGAAATCGATTTCTCTTTTGAGCTCCCCGCTTTTTTTGCTGAGGATTTCAAGATTCCGCTCAGTTTTCCAGGGAATTATTGCCTCACGAAGTTTAGTCAGTCTTTCTTTTTCAAGGGCGGTCTCTTCAAGCTTTTTACCTGTCTGGATTATCGGCTCAAGCATTTCAATCTGCTTCTGAGTCTTTAAAATCGTCCTTTCGCTTTGAAGAAGATTCTCGTAATTCATCTCAAGTTTCTGGAATTCAAGATCAGCGTCGGCTTTTTCAAGCATGTTCTCCCGGATAAACTCAGTGAGATTTCCAAGAACCTTTAGACCTACAATCTGCGAGAAAAGTTTAAGGGCCTTGTCACTTCGAAAGCCCAGAATCTGAGAGAAAGCGGCCTTGTATTTTTCAAATGAATCATAGAAAACAGTTCCAGCTGAATTAGAAAGAAGCCGTTTCCATTTACCGCCACGGTCAATTTTGGAGCCGGAAGACGAAAGAATTTCCGTAATGTTTTCGATTGAGAGGCGACTTTCGGTCAGGGCGAAAATCCGCTGCAAATCAGAGCCTGAAAAATAGCGTACCTGCAAAAGACTTAAGGTGCGGCCTGTCTTCTGGTCTAAAAAGCAGCCGTTTAAAATTGAAATGACATCGTCCTTTTTGCGAAGGTATTGGGTTGAATTCGCCGAATCCTGATTCTGAATGTTTCCGTAAGCCCCAAGAACATAAGATTCCTCGCTTCGGTCTTTCTTTTTGGTCGAGCCGGAAGACTGATTGTAAAAGCGCAGGGAATTCGGAACAATCAGAGTGGTGAGAGCATCAACAAGAGTAGTTTTCCCCGAACCGTTCACGCCCGTAAGCAAAGTAGACTTACTTTCCGCGTTCAGAGTGTAGACCTGAGAGTCAAAAAGCCCCCAGTTGAGAATCTGAAAGAATTCAAGATGAAAGCCGGAAATCTCTTCGGATTGAAAAAGGTCAGCGGCAAAGTTGGGGGCGGAATCTTTATTCATAAGATGATTTTATAGGAATAAATGGAATTTTGCTAGTGGAAGCAAATGACAAGCAAATAAAAATCAACTTACCATCAACTTGCAAGTAAATGACAAGCAAGTTACGAGCAAGTTAAATTATTTTGGCGTTACCTGCCTTACGGCAGGTCGGGCTTTTCGGGGTTCCGCTAACGCTTCATTGCTCCACTTCGTTCCGCAACGGCTTCGCCGCCCCTACAATCCCTAACGCTTGGCTGTTATTGAAACAATGACAATATCCATTCATTTTTTTTTACTTTTCAAGTTCTTCAAAACAATCATAAATCTTTTTGAGGCTTGCGCCTTCATAACCATCGTAATATGCATCGCTGTCGGGGTTAGAAGAAAGTCTCTCCCACTCTTCTGGTTCATATACATTTTCCAAGAATGTTTTTAGTGCAGTCTTGAAATTTTCAAAAACGGATTTATAGGGGCTGAAACATGAAAGCCGAAGTCTTTCATCATCTGGTTCAAAAGAATCGTAAAATCTTAAGAAGCCGTCTTCGGCTTTTATGCACATTGAGCCTGCATCATTTGAATATAGCTTGAACACATCTGAAAGATTCACATTTTCAGAGGAAATCCTTAAAAGCCATTTTGCAAGAAGCACAAACTCTGAAGTTTCCGCTTCGTCATTTTCATCGTCGAAAAAATCCCATGAAAAAACTTCGTATTTGGTCTTAAAAAGAAGTTTTATGGCACCGCATTTACATGACAAAAAGTCAAAATTCAAATCTAGTCTTTGGATGTCATCGTTCAAAAGAGATTTGTAATCACATTTTGTTCTTTCTTCTTCTTGTTCGGCAATATATTTTTGAACTTCTTCTTCTGAGATGATGCCCGTTTGTTTCTTTACAGGCTGACAGTAAGTTCCCGGAAGAAAATAAGCCGGATTCTTTTTAGTAAGATTTCCGTAAACAGGAAGAATTTCGAAATAATAACTTTCATTTCCATGTTTCTTGAAAATGGCACATTCTTCCTTGAAAAAAGCCTCTGCACCACGAAGCAAATATCGGGCGGCATTTTCTGAATTGAATTTTGCGAAAAATGAATGTTCACCCCTTTTGTCTATGCAGATTAAGCGTCCGCAAGTTTTGCATTTATACTGTCTGTGATTTTTTAGGCAGTTTTCGCTTGCATAAAAAGGTGTAACACGAGAATATTCACTGTAACATTCGGGGCAAAATGATTTTTCGGTCATGGCTATTTTGATTTCGTTAGTTTTTCATACATATTAAACAATTCACCGTACTATTCTATCCAACCGCGTTTTCTACATTCTCGTGCATTGCGATATTTGATTTTTGAAACAAGAACCAGGACCTCAATACCAGCAACATCATGAAATGGTAAAAGCTCTTTATCATATATGCAATCAAATTCAAATTTTTCACACCATTCTTCAATTTTTTTTCTAGTATCTTCGCTCGGCGAATTTAGTTCTGAACGAATCACAAGATGTCCATCAGCATTTTTCCAATAGGACCCATGGTCTACTACATAAGCTGGGGGATCTTTGTATTTTTTGTAAAACTCAATACCAAAAGCAAGCCATATCGCATTAGCTCCTAATTCCTGCTTGATATTGTACTTTTGTTTGAATGAAATTTCCCTTCTATTTTTCTCTTCTTCATCAGATATTCCATAAAAAACAATCATCGTTTATCTCCGTTAATTTTTATTTCGCCAACTTTTCATACTCGCTACGCTCGTTTGCATGAGTAAGAAATTATTTAACTCGTCGCTTTCACGACTTGCGCATACATCTTGAACAATTCACCGACAATCTCGCTTTCCGTCATGCTTGCTTTGAAGCCGTAAGCTGCCATAACAGCTTTGTCGTTTTCGCGGTGGGCTTTGCGGAGTTCTGGGGGCATTCCAAGTTCATCATACAAATCGGCAAGGCTTGCGTCTGGGAACAATGCTCGTGCATCGAGGATTGCCTGTGCGGTCTTTTCGATTTTTGCTTTTTGCTCGTCTGTTGGATTGCACCACGGAAAGTTATTGTAGACGATTGTATTTGAATAATTGTAGTCGCTTTTTAGGCGACCACAAACTGCACGAGTCCACGCCATGTGAACAAGACTGATTAATACACCGAAGTGAAAGAGACTTGCATTTTGTAAAAAATAAATCTTGTTGCCTGGGATAATATTTTTGGATAGAAAATCCATTGGAATGTATTTGCGGTTTTCAGAGGACACCGTTGGCAAACCAATATAATCACTTTGTGGTTCACGGATTTCATCAAAAAGTGTCGGAGTATCAGCTTTTTGTCTTGTTGCTGCTTTTGTACTTTTCAACCGAAAGTTCCGCACGGCTTCAAACCGCTTCATCAAAATCGGACATTTTCTGAGTTCTGCGGGATTTGCACCTACAAGCCAAAAACACCATCGGGGCTTTCTGTCAATAAAATCTTTTCCCATCATAAACGGTCGAAGGAACTTTTCTCCCTGCGGTTCTTTTTTTAGGTATTCTTCCTTTTCATCTATTGTGAGAATAAAGTTTCCATCATCAGTCGGCTGACAACCTCTTACAAAAGGCGGAACTTCACACAAGGGCTTTGAATTCTTGTAGATAAAAATAGTCGGAGCATCCAAAAGATATCCATTGATGTTAGTCGCAATCTGTCTGTTTCCGTTCTCATCAAAAATTATTTTTTGTTTTTGATTTGAGTCTTTGTTTGAAAAGCCTACAATGACACAATGAACATGAGCTTTTTCTGTCGATTCTGAATCCCAACGGAAAGTTCGCCATGCAAAATCAAGCTGAACATCATATTGTTCAAAAAGAGGTTTCCACAAAACAGCAACCTGTTCACCCTGTGTTATACTGTTCGTTGAAACAAGAGCCGCCTTTGTGTTTGATCCTTTCATCAATAATGCCGCTTTAAAATACCAGCCAGCAACATAATCAATGTTATTGGCAATATCTTTTGAAATCTGGTGTAAATCTTCCTTCTGTTCTTTTGATTGATAGGCATATCCCACAAACGGCGGATTTCCCATGATATAATCGTACTCATGTTTAGTTCCGTCAGTCTCTGTGGTGAATCCTGAGAAAAGTCCGTCTTTTGGCATTGCATTTTCTTCTAGCGGTTTAAGAGTGCTCCAGTCCATGCGGAGAGCGTTTCCTTCCACGATAAACGCGTTCGTCGTGAGCGGTAAAAAGTCGATGTTCTGTGAAAGAATCGCTTCTGTCTCCGCAATCATCTGGCTTTCGGCAATCCAGAGGGCAGTTTTTGCGACGGTCACGGCAAAGTCGTTGATTTCGATTCCGTAGAACTGGTTGATATGAACCTTTATGAACTCATCGAAGCCAAGAACTGCCTCACCCTTGTTCAGAATCGAGATGACTTTGTTCTCCAATCGGCGGAGAGAAAGATATGTTTCGGTCAAAAAGTTTCCAGAACCACAGGCCGGGTCAAGGAATTTGAGCGAGCCGAGCTTTGTCTGAAAGTCGTGAAGTTTTTCGTTCTTTTGTTTTGCGACTTTCGTGGCACAGATTGCTTCAAACTCGGCGTTTAAATCGTCCATAAAGAGCGGGTCGATTACCTTGTGAATGTTCTGGATGCTCGTGTAGTGCATTCCGCCCTTGCGCCGTGTCTCAGGGTTCAAAGTGGACTCAAAAACCGCACCAAAAATCGTAGGTGAAATCTCCGACCAGTTGAAAACGGCACAGTCATTCACGATTACATCAACGATTTCCTGAGTGAAGTTCGGAATCTCGATGTTCTCGTCCTTGAAAAGTCCGCCGTTCACATACGGGAAAGGCTTTAGGCTCTCGTCGTATTCGTCACGGTCAGGAATTTTTGTATCCAAAGCCTTGAAAAGCTCAATCAAGCCTTTGCGCACATTAGGCAAATTGAAACCACGGATATAATCTTCAAAAGCTGTTCGAGTTTCAAAAAGCCCTGCATCTTCTGCATACAGACAGAAAACAATTCGTACACAGAGAATATTGAGAGAACGTAAAGATTTTTCGTCTTGATTTTTGTATTGCGGAAGCAGAGCTTGATAAAGTTTATCGACAAGTTTTCCCGCCTCAATCGAGATTTCTTCTTCACGGCGGATATTCTCGTTCTTTTGGTCAACAAGGAACTGCAAACGATAGAATTCTTTGGGTAAATCTTTCAGAAAAATTTGCTGAGGTTCTTCCTGTGGATTTTCCAAATCATAAATCAAAAACTCACCGAAATTACACACGACAATCCAGCGAGGCTTTTCACTTGCTTTCATCTCACCCACATAACGCTTTGCCTGCTCAAAAGGTGTTAAAACTGCTCCGTCACTCTGCTCATACGCTTTGTGCAAGTCAATTTTGATTCCTTTCTGCTCAATTAAAACTTTAGTGTCGGCAATATATGCGTCGATGTAGCTTGTGTGCGAGAGCTGAACACGCTTTTCAAATTCAATATATTTTGCCGGATTCGTAACTCCAAGCACATTCTGTAACAAATCAATCCAAAATCTCTGCGATTCCTGTTTTTCATCGCCTTTGTTTTCCCAAAAACTTGCGAATTCTTTTGCTGCTGCAATCTGTTCTGTCTGTGTCATAGAAATATTATAGCATGTTTTTTGGGATTTTTACAGATTATTATCAAATTCGTCCGTGGAGTTATCGGGTATTCTATTTTGAGTATTAGAATCCTTTATTGATTTAAATGAGACAATAGAACAAAGAATACAAACAACAATAATTGCGATTGCTATAATAACCAGCCAATAGAACACTTGAAGAAAAGTCAGAAACAAAAAGCCTGCAAAAAAAATGATTGCAATCAAGAACATAAACACCCCCGCTTGCATAAGTTGATTCATTATATCACACGGAGAGTGTCATAGAACGACACTGGGAAAAAAAATATTTTCCGAAGGAAGATTGTAAAATGAACTTGAAATAGTAAAAATAAAAACACCCATACAAATGGAAATTTGTTAATATGTTTTTCACCACAAAAACCAAAATTAACAAAGGAGAACCATAAGTATGGGCTTAAATCATGTTACTTTAA
>NZ_JAFRNB010000106.1 GCF_017430385.1 Treponema sp. | reverse complement strand
CGCCGCATTCTGTTTTACTTCAATGTCTTCAAAAGCGTGTGTAAACTGATAGCACTTGCTCCGTGAATCACAGTAAATGCATCCGTGCGAGCATCCGCGGTAGATGTTCATGCCACAGGGCTTTGCAGAAAGAATTGTTTTGGCGTTTACAAAGTGCATTTTCTCTCTCCTGACACTGTTACTTTGCACAGTTTTTGCGATGAGCCTTGAGTTTTTTAAGTGCCCAGTCGTAGTGGCTTGAAGTCGTGCTTACAAAATATGATCCAAGTTCTGTTCCGCCAGTCCACGCAAAGTGTTTTTTGGTGAAAAGCTCTTCATTGCTGTATTTTTCGATTAATGCAAGAAGTTCAGCGTGTGTCTTTTCAAGATTTTTCTTTGCGTCTTCAAGCGGAGTTGTCTGATTGCGATTCCAGAACATCACGTTCATTGCTCCGTAAGTCTTCCACGAATATTCAGACGGCAGAAAGGCAATTGCAGTTTTTGCGTCAGTTTTATCAGCATTATTTTCAACGAACTTTAGCAGAAGCTTTTGCCATTCGTAAAGGTGAATCAGAACATCGCGCACGTTTTTGTCGCGGCTCCAGTGTGCTTCCTTTTTGCTCGCATCAGCAGAAAAATCAAAAGGAGTCGTCATTTCCCCCTCGCTCATTGAAGCAATAAAATCCATTAGCTTTGAATAATTTTCTTTTGCGGCTGTAAGCAAATCTTCTTTGTTTCTTGGTCTTGGCATAGTTTCTCCTTATACTATTAGCCCTAAATTCGAGTTTTGAAGTTCATTGGCTATATCTGAAAATTTACAAAACTCGACATTCAGGCTATTATTCTATCACACAAAACATGACAAAAGCGTGTCATATTTTATCAGCGAATTCTTCAAGCAGATTATGTTTGTAGACTTTTTCCCTTGTTGAATTGCGCACTTCCCGCCAGAGAATCGAAGCCGTTTTTAGCTTGTCGGAAAATCTTTCGCTTTCCGGGTCAGAACAAAAATCCTTTACGAATTTGTTCCACTGGAGGCAGGATTTGTCGTATTTTGCGTATGTTTTCCGCCCATAAAAGACTTCAAGCATATCGCCGAGCGTAAAAGTTTTGTCGCCCTCCTCTTTTACTTCTCTGGAAGTAGCGACCATATCTGCATTGAACTTAAAGTTTTTGATTCCAGGCTGCTCAGAAAAGAATTCACGGAAGTGCTGGCTGAAGCAGAAGTTACAGTCAATCAGGCTTGTTTCCAAAGTAAGCGGAGTGTCTGCGACTGTTTTTCCTGCACCGGCAGATTCAGGCCTTCGTTTATTTTTTTGAATCAGATTTCCTTTGAAATATTCTTCGATATTGCGATTCAGTTCAAGCTTCATTCCGCCAGAATCAATTTCCAGCTTTTTGCAGATTGTCTCTAATTCCTCGCGATACCAGTAATATTTTGAGAATTCTTCGAAAGATTTTATCTGGCAAAATTGCGGCCGTTTTTCCATAATTAAGCCTTGTGCGCCGTAATGATTGTGTAACTGAAAGCGTTCACGGTGATTATACAGCCGTCAATCCTGCAGTACCAGTTTTTGCCGTTACGAATAATTTCACAGCGTTCGTCGCAAATCCGCTCGCGGCACCATGCAACAAGGTCAGTCACATCTTTCCCAAGATTAAGATTGCGGCGGATACGGTCTAGTCCCATCGGTGTGGTGTGTAATTGCGAAATATTTTCTAAAAGTGCGGTTTTGTTTTCCATGAATTAAGTCTACCACACAAAATATGACAACAGTGTGTCAGGTTTTATTCGTACTGGGAAAAAGTTTCTTTTGCCATCTGGATGATTTTTTCTTTGATTTCCTTTGGTGAGATGATTTTTAGTTCCGCGCCAAAACTCAGAAGAAGACCGCAGAGCCAGCTTTCATCGGGGGCAGAAAATGTCACGTTAATGCTTTCGTCAGGATTCGGCTCGACTTTTGAGCAGGCAAAGGTGTCCAGAAGATAAAATGCCATTTTTGATGAGACCCGGGCTTCGATTTGAATCAGTTTTTTTTCTGAATTGACTTCAACAGTCTTTTGCGAGTCTGAAGAATGAATACTTTTGAATGTTATATCTGCCGGGCGCACTGTTTTTTTGACATTCAGCATCCGGCTCAGCTTGAAATATCGTTCTGTCTTACGCTCAGTGCACCAGCCCAAAAGATACCAGGCCTGTCCGCGATAAACGAGCTTCCAGGGATGGACGACTCTCCCTGCTTTTTTTCCGTCACTTGAAAAATAATCGAATTCAACCTGCTGTTTTTTGAGAATAGAATCGCGAAGAGTTGCGAAAAGCTCCCGTACCCCCTGCCCCTCCGGGCTCCAGGGCGCAAAATCGACTTCAAGCCAGTCCGCCTCACTTGAAGTCAGATTGGAAATTTTTTCTACGGCCCTGGCATTTGCGCTCAAAGCAGCTTTCTGACTTCCGCTCAGCTTGCTCAGAGCCTTTACGCTTGAAACGATTGCAAGCCGTTCTTCTTCGGTAAGCACGGTTTTGTCCAGCGCATATTTTTCGGAAATTGCAATTCCGCCGCCACGCCCCTGAACTGCGTAAACAGGAATGCCAGAAGCGGAAAGAGCTTCCACCCAGCGATAAATCGTGCGCACGGAAACTCCGAACCGCGCCGACATTTCTTTTGCGGTCACCTGTTTTTTATCGATAAGAATGTAGGCCAGTTCAAAAAGCTCGTCGATTTGCATGAATCAATTATATCATGAAATCAGAAATTATGAAAAAGACTCCGCTACCAGAATTAACCGACTATGCTTCGTACAAACTTCAAGCTATTTGGAACGTCTTTCACACCCTCGAAAATAAGATATGCGTCCGGGCACTCAGCTTTTATTATAGGAAGAAAATCTTTCCAGCCCATGCGGCCTGTTCCGAGCGGCACGATTTCAAGCTCATCACCGTTTACGACATAATCTTTGAGATGGAAGCCACAGATTTTTCCCTTGAAGAGCTTGAGACAGGTTTCAAAAATCTCAGCGCGTTTTTCGTGATTCCCGACATAAAGATAATTGTAAATGTCCACGATGAAGCGGAAATTCTCCTGCCCCGGATCAATTTCATCGGCAAGGCGTTTGAGAAGCTCCGGCTTGTACATGCAGTGCCCCCACGCTCCTTCCAAAGCCATGCAGACACCAGCTTCTTTTGCAACCTGTGGCATTGGCGCGAAAATCTTTTTGACTTCCTGGAAAGCTTCTTCGGTCTGATTTTTGGGATTGTAAGTCCATTTGTCATCGTTGTAGCTTCCTGTTTCCGAAGCGACAAATTTTGCTCCGAATTCAGCAGCATGGCGCAAATGGTCAGCGTACTTTTCAGCACCAAGATTTACCTTGTCCTTGTTTGAGTGAACAGGATTAAAATAAGCCCCCAGAATCGGAATCTCAACATCGTGCGAATTAAAACCATTGCGAATCTCAGAAACAACTTCGCCAGTCAAAGTGCCAGGATTTCCGTTCTGCCCCTCAACAGCCTTAGCGATTGCAAGCTGAACTCCGTCAAAGCCCCATTCATGAGCGTTAGTGCCAAGCCAGTCAGCACTTCCCTTTCCAATATCATGCGGTCGAATCAAAATCTTCATATTAATCTCCAGAATAAGTAACCACAGATTAACACAGATTCATTCTGATAGAAAGACAATTTTCATTTCAGTGTTTTAAATTTTCAGTTAATTGCACATTTCCTAATTCCTAACTGCTAATTCCTAATTTAGATTTATTCTGCTATAATAAAACCATGCAAACAGCCTTGTATTTAATTCCCTGCCCGATGGGTGAGACTCCGAACGAACAGGTTCTTCCTTCGTACAATTTTGAAATCGTAAAGAATATCCGGCATTTTATCGTTGAAAGCCGTAAGGCAGCCGTAAGATTTTTGATTTCTCTGGACAAAAATTTTCCGATTGACGACTGCACTTTTACCGAACTTAGCGAGCACACTGACCAGAAAGCAGACCTCTCAAAAATTCTTCTTCCGCTAGAAAAGGGCGAGAGCATGGGCGTAATCAGTGACGCGGGCTGCCCTTGCATCGGAGACCCGGGAAGCCGAGCCGTAGAAATCGCGCAAAAAAAGAACCTTCCGGTTGTACCGCTCGTTGGTCCAAACTCAATGATCATGGCTATCATGGCAAGCGGATTTAACGGCCAGAACTTCGCATTCAACGGCTATCTGCCAGTAAAAAACGGAGAGCGCGAAGCTAAAATCAAGCAGCTGGAAAACAAAATCTACAAAGAAGACCAGACCCAGCTTTTCATCGAAACGCCTTACCGCAATCAAAAGATGTTCGAGGCAATCCTAAAAACCTGCCGTCCCGAAACCAAGCTCTGCATAGCCGCCGGAATCACAACAACCGAGCAGTTCATAAAAACCAGGTCAATCGCCCAGTGGAAAAAAGAAAAGTCGGAACTATCAAAAATCCCGACCATTTTTCTTCTATATAAATGATGGTGTGAAGGGCGTAGATTGCAGCAATCCAGAAAAATGCAAAAAAAAACAGGCGGAATCGGGGTTCTGACACAAACTCGCCTGAGCTTTGCTCACTGCGATGTTTGGGGCAGGTTTCCGATGGGAGCCTGTTTTTTTTTGATTTATTTCAGCAATTCCGCAATATCCGATCTTCCCCATCTTGCTGCCATTTGCGCCGGGGTTTCGCCTGAGATATTGCGCGCATTCTTGTCCAGTTTGAGCGCGACAAGATGCTCGACAGTCTCACGGTCAGCGTTCCGAGCAGCGTAATGAAGGATTCCGTCGCCCTGCCTGTCAGTTTTTGTCGCGTTATATTTCACGATAGCATCAAGAAGTTCCATGTTCTTCGTCTTGAAAACAGTCGTAATCGCATTTTCGCCCGTAGTTGTCGAAATGTATGGGTCAGCACCGTATTCAATAAGCACAAGTGCCTGAGCTTTTTCACTGTTCGCAACAGATTCATTCAAGGCTGTCATGCCTTTTCCGTTTCGCTGGCTTGCAGGATAGCCCATGTTCAAAAGCTGCATCAAAATCTTTTTGCCCGCATGCCGCTGAACCGCAACATGAATCGGAGTATTTCCGTCTGAGTCAGCGATTGTAACATCACTTCCAAGAACGGCCTGCACGACCGCAATATCAGAATTCAGCACGAGTGAGAAAGGAGAATCGCCCGAAGAATCACGCGAAAGTGGATTTCCGCCCGCCTTTCGAATCAGATTGATGATGCCGATGTTTCCTGTCAAAGCCGCCTCGTGATATGCGTTCCGGCCGCTCATTTCCTGAACCTGAACATTTGCCTTGTACTGCAAAAGAAGCCGAACCATCTCCTCGTTGGAACTTGAAATTGCATCCATCAGAACAGTCCGACCAGTCGCATCAGTCGCATTGATGTCAGCACCATTGCGAATCAAAAGAACAGCCATGTCTTTTTTGGCAGAACGGCAGGCATCGCTCAGAGCAGTTTTTCCGCTGAGGTTCTGCGCGTCAACATCAACACCAAGCGCAATAAGATTTTTTGCCGTGTTGAAAGCATTCCATTTTACGGCCGCATGAAGAGGCGTGTTTCCGAGATTATCACGACCAAGCTTGTCCTTTGAGTCAATCACGACACCGCTTGAAACAAGCACGTTGATTGTCGAAGGAGAATCGTCGCCGCCCTTGACAGCAGAGAAAATCGCGCTCTCACCGTTTCCGTTCTGGGCATCAACTTTCGCACCTTTTTGAACCAAAGCAACAATCGCGCTGTTCAAATGCCATTCAGAAGCATAATGCAAAGGCGTGTTTCCGCTTCCGTCCGTAGAATTCAAAGTCTTTGAAGTGATAAGCCAGTCCTGAACCTCGCCGCCACGAGTAAGGGCAAGCCGCAAAGGAGAATTATTCTGAGTGTTTGTCGCAAAGATGTCGGCGTTTTTCTCAAGGAGCAAGTCACCTGCATCGCGGCGATTTTTCTGAACAGTGATGAAGAGAGCCGAGTCACCGTTCTTGTTGCGGGCATTGACATCCGAGCCGACATCAACAAGATAGCGGATATAATCAATCGGAGCATCGCGGTTAACCGCAATATGAAGAGCTGTGTTTCCGCTTGAATCAGTTGAAGCGACATTTTCCTTTGTAATCAAAGTCTCAAGCATTTCGCGGCTTCCAGAATCAAGAGCCTTTGTAATCGGAGTGTTTCCTTCCATATCTTCCGCATAAACATCACCGCCGTTCTGAGCATAGAATTTTACCTGCTCAGGATGCTGGGTCGCAATAGCAAGCGCGAGCGGAGTCACGCCCTCTTTGTTTCGCTCGTTAATCACAGCCCCATTGCTTACAAGAAGAGCAAGGGTATTCACAGGTGCATTTGCCATTGTAGCGACATGAAGAACAGTGTCGCCGTACATATCTTTCTGATTCACATTGACTTTGTGCTGGAGAAGAAGCGGATACATTTCCTGCTGAGCGGATTCCGGGATAATCAGAAGAATCGGAGTTTTCCCGATTGAGTCCGCGGCATTGACATTTGCCCCATGAGAAAGGAGGAGCCTTGCAACATTCACCCGGCCGTAACGAACAGCCTCATGAAGCGGAGTCGCACCGCTGATATCCTGAGCCGCAAGCAAATCAATCGTCCTGACAGAAGTATTTTCATTGAGGATATAATCGACGATTCCAGTATGGCCGTCAATTGTCGCGATATGAAGCGGAGTCTGGCCGTCATTGAAACGAAGAATCATGTTATGAGTACGAACCGCATCCTCAAAGTAAGCAAAGTCTCCACGCACAGGAGTTGCCCCGGCAAGCAGAAGTTTCACAGCAATTCTTATTGAACCGGCATTGTCCGCGCCCTTGAAAGCCAAATCAAGCGGCGAAAGGCCGTAATTGTCACGGACAGAAAGAGGAACGCCAACCTGAATACATCGATCGACAGCCTTCTCATCGCGTGTTTTCACGAAATAATGAACGATGGATTCACCGTCAACATCACGAAGCTCGCCAGTCTGTGAAGTAATCATCGCCTCATACCATTTATCGCCTTTTGAAAGCGCAAGTTCTAGGGCTGTATTCTCAGACGCATCTTTTGCAAAAATATCACCATGAACGATAGCGAGGACTTTTGCGGCATCAATGGCATCATTCTTAATCGCAACATGAAGAGCCGTATCGCCGTCATTATTGCGGATTTCAGTGTCCGCGCCTTTGATGATAAGGAAGCTGACCAAATCAGCCTCGTTCACACGCGCCGCAACATGAAGAGCCGTGTCGCCGTACAAATCAGCAGAATTAATATCAGTCTTAGTCTTGAAGATTTCCTTTGCTTCATCATAACGCCCCTGCCTGATGAGTTCCTGCACGGAATTTGCCTTTGAGGCATCAGGCTTTGGATCTGAAGCACAGGCAGTAATGAAAAGGGTTGCAAAAATAATTAAAGTCACCCTGGTTACGATTTTTGTCATTATTTGTTTCTCCCACAAAACATTTTCATTCTTTATCAGTATCGGAAAAATTATGGTCATTTTTTAGGATTTGCTGTAAAATAAAAGAAAGGAGGTTTCATATAAAAATGGAACGATCAGTTTCACTCTCAGAATCAGAACAATCAAAATTCATCTCAAAAACTTATCTCTGGATGGGTCTTGCACTTTTAATCAGCGCAGTCTCAGCTTTCTTCACGGCAGGCAAAATTTTTGACGGCAATTCGCTCAGTGCATTCGGCAAGTTTCTTTACGGCAACAGAATGATGGGCTTCTGGATTTTCGCAATCGCAGAAATCGCTCTCGTTTGGGGGCTATCAGCTGCAATCCGAAAAATCTCTTTGCAGACAGCAATTCTGGGCTTCCTCGCCTACTCTGTCCTCAACGGAATCACACTTTCTTCTATATTTATTGTCTATCAGATTGAATCAATCGCAGTCGCTTTCGTCGGCACTTCGGCAATGTTCTTCGCAATGGCATTCTACGGAGCCACAACAAAAAAGAACCTCGCCACAATGGGAAAATACCTGATGATGGCTCTGATTGGCGTAATCATCGTGTCAGTCCTTGAATTCATCATGTACAGCTTTTTCCGCCTCAACACGAGCATCCTCGATTTTTTGATTGCAATCGCGACAGTAATCATTTTCACAGGTCTCACGGCTTACGACTCGCAGAAAATCATCAAAATCTCACAACATTCAAACGGCAGCGAAGACTACCAGAAGGTCTCAATCATGGCAGCACTTGAGCTTTACCTTGATTTCATCAACCTGTTCCTGGCACTTCTCCGCATTTTCGGAAAACGCAAATAAATATACAAAGGGGAAAGCCTTCCTAGGGAGCCGGTCGTCGAAGACGAAGAAACTCACGAGGTGAGTTTCTAGGCGAGTCTCGGTGAAGGCTATGCCTGAACCGCGCGACGCCTACCCCTTCTGCGGGGCAAATCAATCGGCTCCCTACCCCGCAACGCCCAAATCTTATTCCAGCTTAAAAGCACCTGTGTACAGGTCAAAGTATCTTCCGTGCTTTTCCATAAGCTCATCGTGATTTCCGCGCTCAATAATCTCGCCCTTTTCAAGCACAAGGATTTCATCTGCATTCCGAACAGTCGAAAGCCTGTGCGCAATCACAAAGACAGTCCGGCCGTGCATCAGCGAATCCATGCCTTTCTGAATCAGCCTTTCCGTTCTCGTGTCGATGGAACTTGTCGCCTCATCAAGGATAAGAACCGGCGGATTTGCGACAGCTGCACGGGCAATCGCCAAAAGCTGTCTCTGACCAGTGCTCAGGCTTGAGCCGTCACCAGTAATCACAGTTTCATAGCCGTCTTTCAAATGACGGATAAAGTAATCGGCATTGGCAAGCTTGGCCGCTTCCACAACCTCTTCGTCAGTCGCCGAAAGATTTCCGTAGCGGATGTTCTCGCGGATCGTTCCAGTAAAAAGATGCGTGTCCTGTAAGACCATTCCGAGCGAACGGCGGAGAGAGTCTTTTCTGAGAGATTTGAGCGGGATTCCGTCGTAAGAGATTTTCCCTTTTCCCTCATCGATGTCATAAAAACGAGTGAGAAGATTCGTGATTGTGGTCTTTCCGCTGCCAGTCGAGCCGACAAGAGCAATTTTTTGCCCCGGCTTTGCTTTGAGCGAAATCTTTTTAAGGACAGGAACACCTTCCTCGTAAGAAAAATCGACATCCTCAAAATCAAACTCGCCCTTAAAAGAAGAATCAACCTCAACATTTCCTGCATCTTCTTCAATCGGCTCGTCAATCACGGCAAAAATTCGTTCCGCACCCGCAAGCGCGTTAAGAACGGAATTGAACTGCTGGCTGACCTGAGTAAGCGGCCGCGAAAAAGAACGCGTTGACTGCAAGAAACTCGCGATTGTCCCGACATCAGAAAAGCCCTTGATTACAAGAAAACTTCCCGCAATTGCCGTGAGCGCATACTGGATGTGGCTCAGGTTGTTCATAAGAGGGCCGAGAACCGAAACATAGCTCATCGCGCTTGTGCCGGCCTTCCGCAAATTCTCGTTAAGCTCATCAAAGCGGCAGTTCACCTCGTCCTCGTGCGTAAAGACCTTCACCACCCGCTGGCCTTCAATCAATTCTTCGATATAAGCGTTGACTTTTCCTATGCTGTCCTGCTGTTTTCGGAACGCTTTCGCGGATTTTTTTCCGATTTGAGCCGAAAGAATCATAATCAGCGCAATCGTGACAAGAATCAGAATCGTAAGAGGAACGCTCAGAATCAGCATCATCACGAAAATTCCCGTAACCTGAAAAAAAGTAGAAAAAAGCTGCGGAACGCTCATCCCGAACATCTCACGGAGAGTGTCAGTGTCGTTAGTGTAAAGCGACATGAGAACGCCGTGCTGATGAGAGTCGTAGTAACGGAGCGGCAATTTTTCCATGTGATGGAACAGATCCTTGCGCAGCGCGGCAAGAGTTTTGGTAGATATCGAAATCAGAATCCGCTCGCCAGCATAGCCCGAAAGCGCGCCAGTCACATAAACCGCAATCATCGCCAGAATCAGCCGGAAAAATGCGGACAGGTCGGGATTTTTAGAGCCAATCAGAGGAATTATGTAATTGTTTATCGCAGGCTTAATCATGTAAGCCCCGGCAACCTCGCTGAGAGCCGACAAAACCACAAAGAAAAAGACAAAAATCCAAAGTCCCTTAAAACGCCCCATGTAAGAGGCCAGCCTGAGAATCGTCCGTTTTGTGTTCCGGGGCTTCTGAGTCCCCCGCATTTTTGGTGGCGGCATGTAATCTCCTAATTCTCGCTCAAGGAATTAGAAAACTGCCCAATATCGATTTTTGCTTCCAAAATATCTGAATCTGCACATTCTGATTTTCTAACAAGAATTGTAAAACATTGAATCGGGCATTTTCTTGAAAATCTAAAAAGCAAGTTAAGGGGAATGAGATTCAAATTCTCCAAAATCGCCCGCTTCATCAATAAAACAGCTTACTATTTTTTCTGCCAAATTTTATTAACTCCCATATAAACTGTTATAAATAAAAAAGGCGCGGGATCCCCACGCCGTTTCGGTGGACCGAGATCTTTCGACCAGCCCAATATACTTTTAATATAACAAAAATTCTCCACGCCGTCAAGCATGACGACAGCTGGGGGAAATACTTTTTTGGGCGTGCCCTGCCTTACGGCAGGTCGGGCTATCCGTGGTTCCGGCTTTCGCCTTCATTCCTACGCACTTCGTGCTTCGGAACAAGCCTTACGGCTTGCCACTACTATCCCTCACGCTTTGGCTTTGTTAGAACTCGTGAATGACACGGACATAACATATATTTCCATTCTCTTTTCCATTACCTTTGAAACGGTCTTCGTCCCAAGCCCAAGCACTTTGTATTCCATATTTATCATTCTGACTGTATGTTGTACGGTTTGTAAAATAATTGGTAGATGACCAAAAACGCCTCTTGTTTTGATTAGTGAGGAACATTTTTATGCTACCAAGTTTGTCAAATGCTGCATTGACAGTGGTCATGTTTGTCTTAATTTTCGAAAGTTCCATGTAAGCAGGAAGATACCAATCCTCTTGATAGTCCCCAAGATTTGTTACATTGTCAGAATAATGCTCGGCATAATAAAAAGCCGGATAATAGCTTTCTTTATAATCACCGAGAGCCTTTATAGCAGCAAGATTCGCCTTGCCATCATATTTTTCAACAGGAATCGGCGGTGTACTATTCATCGGACCGCTTCCATGACCTTTTGCATAATTACTAGCCCATGCCAGTTTAGAACTCTCTTGCAAAGCGACACCAAGAACCCTGTTTCCTAAATCACTATCACCAACCCCATCATAGAAAATAACTGCAATGGCGGCATTTTTTTGTTCCTGCGTAATGGTTGAAGTATACGGTTCTGCAGAACCATCGTTGAACACAATGTCACCAATTGCTTTGTCTTCTGATGGTTTTTTACTGCCAATATAAAGCAATGTAAGATTACCTTCAGAGTTTATGTGCCAGTCATTTTCAGGATGAGCAGGATCCGGCATTATTGAGAATTTTCTTTTTGTTTTTGCTATAGTTGTGTTCGTGACAGCATCCGCAAGGGCAAGAACAGCCTCTCCTTCTGAATAGCTGTACGGAATTACTCGAATATCCGTGTCAGTGCCTGTGATTGCGCCTGTAATTGTAATTGCAGTACTTGTATTAATACGAACATCATTTTTACCAGATTCTTCTCCATACGGAATTGAGACCGCACCTTTTATATTAAATTTTCCGCTTATACCAATGTCGAGTGCCCCACCTTTTATGTTGGTGTTAGAAGGAGTTTCAATGACATTCCCGCTGATTTCGCCGCCTTCAAAGTTAAGGGTTCCCTCCGCCACATGAATTCCACCGCCACCAGTTGTTCCGCCAACAAGCTTATTATTGCTGATAGATCCTGAGTGCATAGTGAATGTTGCATAAAATCCGTTTATATAAACACCGCCACCAGCCTGTGTTGAGGAGTTTCCCATAATGCTCTGAGTTGAATTTGCTGCTCCGAATGTAACGCCTGCAGGGGTAGTTTGAGCACTGCTTGAAACATAAACACCGCCACCTTTGGCTGCTGTATTTGCGTCTCCACTTTCACTTCCACCGATAATAGAATTACCGCCCATGTCCAATTGGCCACCTTGGTCAACATATACACCACCACCAAAACTAAAGGCCTTATTTCCTTTTATAATCGCATCTTCGAGCAATCTGACACTACCCTTTGTATAAATTCCAGCTCCACTGTATGGAGAATAGTTAAAGTCAATACAGGTTTTTGCAATCTGCAAAGTTCCTGCCTCAACATAAATTGCACCGCCTTTTGAACTGCTTGATTTTACTGCATTTCCCATAATCTTTACATTTGCAGAATCATCTTTTGAGGGTGTACCATTATTACTTTTGTAGCCAATATAAATATTGCCGGACTTATTGTAAATTGCGCCTCCATTATCGGCTTTGTTAGAGCCATAATACCAGTCGGTTGGAGCCGCAGAAACGACATTTCCAATTAAAGTGTCACCGTAAATGTAGACTGTTCCGCTTTCATTATAAATTGCTCCGCCATAATGGTTCGCAGAATTTGTTTTAATTGTTCCGCCTTTGATTATGACAGTTCCAGAACTATTAAAAATGCCACCGCCACCGCCTTCGGTCTCATTACCATTCTCTGAGTTACTTGAGATTTCAACACCACTTTCAATTGTTAATGTTTTG
>NZ_JAFRNB010000105.1 GCF_017430385.1 Treponema sp. | reverse complement strand
TGAATCTTCTGAAGCAAGCAGATTTTTCGGATGTCATAAAATCCAAAAACATTACAATTTCTCAAAAGCAGCACATTTGCGATAAATGCGAAGATTATCTGGATAGAGTCATTAAGTTATTTTAATGCGGATGCCCTGGTGGTGGTATTTATAATAACGGAACTTTCACAATGCAAAACGGCACAATCAGTGAAAATACCGCAACAAAGTGGGGTGGTGGGGTTTATAATACCGGAACGCTTATTCTCTCAGATGGCGAAATTTCCAACAATACAGCAAATGATTCTGGTGCTGGAATTAAAAATTATGGGCTTCTAACAATGAACGGCGGTACAATCACTAAAAACAACTCCACAACAGAGATTGGTGGTGGAGGTGGAGTTGAAAATAACGGAACTTTTACAATGCAAGGTGGTACAATCAGTGAAAACTCTGCTTACAGAGGTGGTGGAATTAGATGTAATGCGGGGATTGTCACAATGAACGCTGGTATAATTTCTAAAAACACAGCTTTAAAAAAAGGAGCTGGCGTAATGATAAATGGCGGTGCTCGTTTTGAAATGTTCGGTGGAAAAATAGCGGAGAATATAGCTGTCAATAATGGTGGTGGTGGTGGAGTGTATGTTGAGGGAATCTTTTTGATGGAGAATGGTGAAATATCAAATAACGAAGCTTATAAAGGTGGTGGAATATGCAACAATAGTGAGAAATCATTTTTCACAATGAAAGACGGTATTATAACAAAGAATAAACGCGACGGAATTTATAATTTGGGGGAACTCTCTATTATTGGTGGAAAAATTTTTGAAAACGAGCGGTATGGAGTTTATAACAAATATAAAAGTTCTGGCGAAAGTGGAAAAGTTGAAATGACCGGTGGCGTTATAAGAAATAATAGAATGTGTGGTGTTCAAAACTCGGATACTATCTCAATTTTTTTAATCGGTGGTGATGCTTATATTCCGTTTGATGAAAACGAAAACAACTATGTTGTGTTATCAACGCCTATCAGCATTTGCGGAAATTTGACTTACGAAACTGTTGCTTTTATTTATTCTTCTGGTGCTCATGTGCTCACAACTGCTGAAGGTGCTGATTCATCATTGCTTGAAGAAAACTATAGAAAATTTAAGCTGCTGAACACAAACTATACAATCAATAATCTTGGCTATGTTGTGGCACAATAGCCAGCCCTTCGACTAGGGATTGTAGCACCTGCGAAGCAGTTCCGAAGCGAGCGAAGTGAGCGTAGGAATGAAGCGATAGCGGAAGTGCGAAAAGCCCGACCTGCCGCAAGGCAGGTAGCCGCCAGAAAAAGGCTGCGACATCAATCAAGTCTCGTTAGGCAAACTGAAAAAAGACATTATCGAGCATTATTGTCTGCCTTGACTTTTTAGCGTTATATGATATATTAAAAACATAAGGGAACACCGCACTAGCGACTGTCTCCTTAGGCTTTTGTGGAAAGCCTGCCAGAGTTTAAGCGCAAAGGCAGGCTTTATCCTTTTTTAGCTCTTTTTAACTAGGTTATAGAGAGCGAGTGCATTTACAATCAGATTCAGAATCGCAATGACGAGCATCGCAATATCATAATCGGCTAGGGTATGGAGCACCGCCGTAGGCGTTCCGAAGCAAAGCGTAGGAATGAGCGTGAGCGAAGTGCGGAACACCCGACCTGCCGCAAGGCAGGTAGCCGCCGTTCTTTTCCCTGTAGCGACTTTCTCCAAAATCGTATAAAATCTAAAATGTATGCCAAAAACAAAAGCCCCAAGAAACCGCACTCTTACTCTCGAAGAAAACGAAATCCCTGAACTGAAAAAGCGGCTCCTCAATATAGAAGATTTGAGTGGATATTTTCACTCAGATACTGAATTACTCCAACCTGCCACTTCTGACGACAAAAATGCCTTTTCTCCAATTCTCGACAAAACGATAAACGCTGACCTCCTTGAAGCACTTCCTCTTTTGCCGGACGGGTTCGCGGATTTAATCATCATCGATCCTCCTTACAATCTCACTAAAGATTTTCACGGAAACAAATTCAATGCCCGCACGGAAAGCCGTTACGATGATTATCTTGCAACCTGGTTTCCGCTCGTTTGCAAAAAATTAAAGCCAACTGGCAGCCTCTACATCTGCGGTGACTGGAAATGCACTTCTTCGCTCCAGCGTGCCGTTGAAAAGGAACTTACAATCCTCAACAGAATCACATGGCAGCGCGAAAAGGGCAGGGGGGCGGCCTCAAACTGGAAAAATTCAATGGAAGACATCTGGTTTGCGGTCAAAAATCCTAATGACTATTATTTTGATGTCGAAGCCGTCAAAATGAAGCGAAAAGTCATCGCACCATACAAAGAAAACGGCAAGCCCAAAGACTGGGATGAAAGCGAGGAAGGAAATTTCCGCCTCACATATCCGGGAAACTTCTGGGATGACATTTCGATTCCGTTCTGGTCAATGCCTGAGAACACAGACCATCCCACTCAAAAGCCCGAAAAACTCTATGCCAAGCTCGTTCTTGCTTCAAGCCGGCCGGGCGACATCGTGTTTGATCCTTTCTTAGGAAGCGGAACTGCAAGCGTGGTGGCAAAAAAACTCGGCCGGCACTATGTCGGTGTGGAGCAGAACGAAGAATATTGCCTCTGGGCAGAAAAACGCCTGTCTCGTGCCGAAAATGACAAATCAATTCAAGGCTACAGCGACGGAGTTTTCTGGGAGCGCAACAGTCTTTCTAATCAGAAAAAAAGTAACCACAGATTAACACAGATGTACACAGATTAATTCTTCATAAGAGCAAATATCACTGTTTATCTGTGTAAAAATCTGGGGATTTTGACTGTTTAACAAATTCTTGATTTAGGTTAAAATCTATTTCACGAGGAAAAAAATGGAAAACGCAACAAAATGTATTCATGCCGGCTACTCGCCAAAAAACGGTGAATCTCGAATGATTCCAATCATTCAGTCTACAACATTCAAATATGACACTTCAGAGGACATGGGAAAGCTCTTTGACCTTGAAGCCTCTGGATATTTCTATACACGCTTGCAGAACCCGACTAACGACATGGTTGCGGGCAAAATCTGCGCCCTTGAAGGCGGAACAGCTGCAATGCTCACATCGAGCGGTCAGGCTGCGAACTTCTTCGCGGCTTTCAACATCGCTCAGAACGGCGACCACATCGTAGCATCAAGCTCTATTTACGGCGGCACATTCAATCTTTTCAATGTCACCATGCGAAAAATGGGCGTTGATTTCACTTTCATTTCCCCAGACGCTACCGACGAAGAAATTCAGACCGCATTCAAACTGAACACAAAGGCTGTATTCGGCGAGACAATCGCAAACCCAGCCCTCACAATCTTTGATATCGAACGATGGGCAAAAATCGCTCACAAAAACGGCGTTCCTCTCATCGTTGACAACACTTTCGCCACTCCAATCAACTGCCGTCCTTTTGAATGGGGTGCAGACATCGTAACTCACTCAACGACAAAATACATGGACGGCCACGATGCTACAGTCGGCGGCTGTATCGTAGATTCTGGCAAATTCGACTGGATGGCTCATGCCGAGAAATTCCCAGGTCTCTGCACTCCGGACGAAAGCTACCACGGAATTACTTACGCCACAAAATTCGGCAAAGAAGGCGCATTCATCACAAAATGTACTGCCCAGCTCATGCGTGACTTTGGCTCAATCCAGGCTCCGATGAACGCTTACATGCTCAACCTCGGCTTGGAATCGCTTCCTGTCCGAATGAAGCAGCACTGTGCGAACGGTCAGGCTGTCGCAGAATTCCTGGCTCAGAACGAGAATGTTGCCTGGGTCAATTATCCGGGACTCAAAGACAATAAATATTACAACTTGGCGCAGAAATACATGCCAAATGGCACTTGCGGCGTAGTAAGCTTTGGTGTAAAAGGCGGCCGAAAAGCAGCCGAAAAATTCATGAAGAACCTCAAACTTGCGATGATTGCAACTCATGTTGCAGATGCCCGCACTTGTGTCCTTCATCCGGCTTCTGCAACCCACCGCCAGCTTACGGACGAAGAGCTTGTTGCTTGCGGAGTAGGACCTGATATGGTTCGCTTCTCTTGCGGAATCGAAGCAACTGAGGACATCATCGCCGACTTGAAGCAGGCTTTGGCAGCGATTTAAATTCTTGCTTTTATCCGAATTCTTGTCGATAATATATAGAAGAAACTAAAAGGATTTGTCCATGAAAAAAATTATAGGAATTATTTCGTCTTTTTTGGCCACTGGATTATTGTTTACCGCGTGTGAGCGAATTGATATTGAAGGTATTGGCGAACTTAATAAAATTGAGTTGTGGTACAGCCCGTATTCAAGTGATGCCGCTCCATTGCCGGAAGACTGCGTTCTTATTGACCATGTTGAGAAGGACCTTGGTATTTCGTTAAAAGTCGTTCCTTTGCCTTCAAATAAAGATGAGCAGGATGAAATGATTCTTGATGCTGCCAGGGAAAATGCTCTGCCGGATATTTTCATGGTAAACCGTGATGTTCTTACGGCTCTCGTAAAGGATAACAAAGTTACCCGCGTTGATCACATGTATGAGCTTATGCCTGAGCGTACGGCCAAAATGTACGATAATACGGCTCGTGCATCAACTTCAATCGACGGCGTTTCTTATGCTTTGTCTCAGTCAGGTTCGGTTGATAGAAACGAAGGAATCCTTATCCGAAAAGACTGGCTGGACAGACTCGGTCTCGCAATTCCTGTTACGCTGGATGATTATTACAATGTAATGAAAGCATTTACATTTGATGACCCGGACGGCGACGGACTTGATAACACTTACGGTTACGGGGCTTACATTGATATTCGTGCTGTTGAAGAAGGTTTGGGCTGCCGATTTGCTCCTTTCTTTGGTGCATTTGGCGTTGAGGGCACTTTTAATTCTTCAAAAAGCAATCCTGGACTTAACATCCATAAGCCTGAGTACAAAGAGGCCTTGCAGTTTGTTGCAAAACTTGCGATTGAGCGTCTTATCGACCCAAAATGGGCTCTTTATACAAAAAATGAATTCCGTGCGGCATGGAAAGCAGGAAAATTCGGAATCATGCGGGAGCAGAATGCGGCGTTTGCAATGGAATCAAACTATAAGGCATTTGACGAGAATTTCCCTAACGCAGAATGGATTTTGATTAATCCGCCTGTAGGTCCTAAAGGCTATTCTTCTGTTGGTGCTTATGCTCCTGGCTATCGAAATTATGCTGTTTCACGCCGTGCTCAGGAACTTGGAAAACTTCCGGTCATCGCGCGATTGCTTGAATGGATGAGTACGGACGGCTATATTACTGTTGTATATGGTGAAGAAGCTGAGAACTACATGCTTGACGATGATGGAAATGTAACCCTTGAAGGATTGCCTGACCCGACTCTCGCTTATACTCAGAAAGCTGCCGCTCCGTTGCTTCAGTTGCGAAATCTTGTATTCTACAATGGAAATGACGAGCTTGCATCCCGATATCCGACATGGTATTCAAAAAATGGCAAGGAGATGAGTCCGTTCAAATTGCTTCGGGATATGCAGAATTGCCCGTGGACTATTTCCATGAACCTTCCTGCAATATCAAAGGAACTGAAATCTTTCTATGAGGATGGAGTACGTGATTTCGTTGCGGGATTAAGAAAATTCGAGACTTGGGAAACCTGGCTTAGGGAATTTGACCGCCTCGGTGGTGCAGACTGGGAAAGACGATGCATCCTTTACGCTGAAGAAAATGCCCTTCTTTTGGATGAAATAAAAGTTGTTCCAAAAGAACAGTAGATTTAAGGTGTAGTAAATATATCAATTTTTCGCTATAATATCCGCAATAGCTTCCGCCTGTTGCGGATTTTTCATATATAGGAGATTTTATGTCAAGACGACGAGTTGTTATTACAGGAATGGGCGTTGTTTCCCCTGTCGGAAATTCTGTCGAAGAAGCTTGGAACAGCGTAAAAAACGGTAAATGCGGAATCACGAATATCACACTTTTTGATTCTTCAAGGCTTCCTGTAAAAGTTGCTGCCGAAGTAAAAGATTTTGACATCACAAAATACGGAATTGATTCAAAGGCCGTGCGAAAAATGGCTCGCTTCTCAAAATTCTGCCTTGCGGCTTCGGCTCAGGCAATTTCTGATTCTGGCTACACAGCAGAGTCTTTGAAAGCCGAAAAAATGGGAGTTATGGTCGGAAACTGCTTGGGCGGCATCGAGGCTACCGAAGCTGGATTCAACAAATTCTGTGACCCGAACGCTGGCCCGGACAGGCTCCCGCCACTCACAACACCGCTCATGATTTCAAACGAAGCGGCTGCGAATGTCAATATTTACTATGGATTCCAGGGAATTTCATGGACAATCAACACGGCTTGTGCTTCCGGCACTGACTCTCTGGGGCTCGCTTCTGATTTAATCCGTTCTGGTCGTGCAGATGTAATGCTCGCTGGCGGAACAGAAGCCGCAATTTCTGAGTTCTCAATCGCAACTTTCGTAAAATTGCAGGCTCTTGCCTCAAAATTCAATGACTGCCCGGAAAAGGCAAGCCGTCCTTTTGACCGTGACCGCGACGGTTTCGTAATGGCCGAAGGTTCAGCAATGTTCATGCTTGAAGAATACGAACATGCAAAAGCCCGCGGAGCAAAAATCTACGCTGAGGTTGCAGGATTCGGCTCAAGCTGCGACGGCTATCATATTACGGCTCCATTGCCGGACGGAAGTGGTGCTGCAAAGGCTGTCAAACTTGCTTTGGAAGATGCTGGCATTGCTCCAAACGAAATCCAGTATTACAACGCGCACGGAACTTCAACACATGCAAACGATTCTGGTGAATCTGCAATGCTCAAACTCGCTTTGGGCGAAGAAAATGCGCGCAAACTTCACATTTCGTCTACAAAGAGTATGACAGGCCACTTGGTTGGTGCTGCCGGTGCAATCGAGGCTCTTTTCTGCGTTAAGGCAATCAACGAGGGCTTTATTCCGCCTACTATCAACCTCGAAAATCAGGATGTCGAGGGCGGCTGTGATTTGGATTACACCCCAAACAAAGGCATTTCATGCGATGTAAAAGTTGCTGCAAGCGCATCTCTGGGCTTTGGCGGTCACAACGGCTGCATCATCATCAAGAAATTTGAAGACTAAAAACGAAATCTGAAAGTTGAAAACGGAAACGGAAAATGAAGAAATTTTTATCAGCAATATTATTGGCAGGGCTTTTTTTTAACTCCGCGATTTTTGCACAGGATGTTGATTCTGAGTCACAGTCAAAATCGGATGTAACATTTTCGGCAAATGCGGCTACCGCAGGCTCTTCTTCTGGGTGGTTGCATGAAAATGACGGAAAAAAACACTGGTTTACGGCTATCGGTGGAATGCTTTTCTTCAATCTTGGTCTTTCTTCTTATAACCGCTGGTGCCTTGGCTCTGCATGGGCACAGACTGGCTGGGATGAATGGGGGCATTTCTGGGAACGAGATTTGGAATATGACCGCGACTGGTACTGGACGAATTTCGTTCTCCATCCTTATCAGGGAAGCCTTTATTACATGTCGGCACGAGGCTCGAACCTCAATTTCGTTGAATCTTTCGGCGTAACCTTGCTCGGTTCAGCAATCTGGGAATACCTTTGCGAGACGAACGCTCCTTCTACGAACGACATGATTTATACTTCCGTAGGTTCTTTTGCCGTTGGTGAAATGCTCTACCGCCTTTCTCTTGAAGCAGATGAAGTTTCAAGCATTCTTGGCTTTGCAATCAACCCGATGCGACTTTGGACTCAGGGCTGGCTAAGGCAAAAACCGCTCGGAACCACAGGAAATATTCACGAGCTTTCTACGAAATTTGGAATCGGCACTGCCCGAACCAACACAGAAATCCTTAATGCACCACAATTCAACGGCCTTTACAAGCAGAACGAGGTTTATCCGGTTTTCGGCTCTGTTATGCTCAGCGTAGTTTATAACGATCCTTACGGTCACGATTCAAACACACCTTATTCTCAGTTTGAGCTTGACTTCGGCGGTTCTGTAGGAAAAGGTTCCGGCTATGGCTCTAAGTGTGCTTATGAAAATTTTGATGAGCAGGTTATGTACGACATCAAAATCGACAGCAACGGTATGCTTTTTGCGCGTTCTCCGCATTTCTCTGAAAACACTGACACGACTATAGGCCTTGCGATGGAATACAATTTCGACTGGCATCAGTTCTACGAATTGTCTTCCCTTGGTGGTGGCGTTGCTATCAAGCAGCGAATCCGCTTTGATTCTGCAAATCTTGAATGGCAGCTTCACGGTGCATGGAACGCACTCGGAACAACTGATTATTATTACTATCACCGAAAGATTGGTGTCCTTAACGGGGACGAAGGTGTAGTTCGCAATTATAACATGACGACAGGCCCGATGGCTGTGTTCAAGGCTCGTCTTATCTCTGAAGGCGGCTCATCGCTCAACCTGGGATTCAGGGGCTATGCAATGCGTGATTTCTACAATCAGCTTCAGGACGATGTTGTTTTTGCTTCGACAGGCTGGGAGTGGATTGGTGTCGGAAATGCTTCTGCTGAACTTGCCATTACAAAAAAAGTTCGCCTCGGAGTTGGCGATGAAATCTATGTTAAAAGGGCATTCTACAAAAAAGTTCCAGATGTGTTCCAGTTCGTAAATTCTGCAAGCCTTTACGCGAGGTTGCAGCTGAAGTAAATTCTTTAAGGTGGGATTATGAAGTTTACAAGCACAAGAGACAGTTCTGTATCGGTTAATTTCTCACAGGCGGTTCTTGACTGTATGCCGCAGGACGGCGGTTTGTACATTCCGCAGGATTTTGCTGATTTGCGAAGATGGATTTTATACACCAACGAAAACACTACATTTGCAAGTATTGCCGGTGCGCTCACTTCTGCTTTCATCAATAACGAATTTTCTCCGATTATCTGTGAGACGATTGCTACAAAAGCGTTCCCTTTTTCACCAAAATTGCGGAAAATCGACGAACGACTTTTTACGCTGGAGCTTTATCACACTCCAACTGGAAGTCATAAAGAATTCGGAATTTCTTACCTCGTAAACTGCCTTGAGACGATTTTGACAATGAAGGGCAGCACGGCCACTTTCCTTGATGCCAGTGTCGGAGAGCTTGGTGCAAGCCTTGCGCGTGTAATCCGGGGCAAAAAGAACATCAAGGCCGTTCTTCTTTATCCGCGTGGCTTTATCCGGGGGCTTTCCGAAGAAGATTTTATCTGGAACGGCGGAAATGTCCTTCCAATCGAAGTTGATGGCTCTGAGCATGTGTGTCACGAAATTGTCCGTGAAATTTACGCAAATCGTTCTATTGTCGAGAAATATAATCTTACTGTGGCAAATACGGCGAACATCGGCCGGCTTTTGGCTCAGACATTCTTCTATCCGTATGCATTCAGCCGCCTCAAAAATCAGGTGAGCGGCGACATTTTCTATTCGATGCCGTGCGGAAACTACTCGAATCTTGTGGCTGGCTTGTATGGCTGGCGGCTTTCCCTTCCTGCAAACGGATTTATTTGTCCTACGACAGATGAAATAAAAGTTGATTTGGCCGGAAACTGCGAGATTATGGACAGCATCGTTGAGCTTGAAAAGCGTGGAAACGCTGATCCATCAAGTCCTTCAAATTTGGAGCGTTTTGAGGAGATTTTTGCTTCAAATCCGCTGATGCTAAAGCATTTTGTTTATCCGGCACAGGTTTCAAAAGAAGAGACTGAGCAGGCATGTCGAAAGCTTTTCAATGATTATAATATTTTTGCGAATAAATCTACTAGCCGGGCTTATGCTGCCGCTCTCAAACGCAAGGAAATAATGGACGAAGATGATGCTTCTCTCGTTCTTGTAATGCGTGACCATCCGGCATTGAATTCCGAATATATCCGGCACACTTTGGGCACGGCTCCTGAAATGCCAGAGCGAATCTCCAATGCACTGATGCACACGACTATTAACAGACCGTGTGTTTCAAGTGCAATGGAAGTGATTCTGACAATGGCCGACGAGTTTTAGGGAGTAGGGAAAAGTCTTTCCCTACGCGCCCACTCCGTTGGTCGCTACCCTTTCTACGGGGGCAACCAATTTCAAAAAGCGTTTTTGGGAGCCAGTGAAATGTTTCTTTAACCGGCCCCCGTAACGCCCCCTATTTTTTCTTCGATTCAAAAACCTTTACGAAATCTTCACACTTATATTCAGCCTTTTTCTGAGCGGTATTGAGTTTCTTGAACAGAGATTCAACCGCTTCTTTTTTGCCTGCACTTGCTTTAAGCAGAATGATTTTCTTGTACAACTCAAGGCTTGATTCCATTTTTTCTTTATTGAACCATTTTGTGCCGTTGAATTCGTTTGCTCCAAGCAATGTCCATGAATTTTCTGAAAGTGCAAGATTTGAAGCGAGTGCGAGCAAATCTTCTTTTGCAGAAGTTTCTGTAAGTTTTGGCATTTTTTCTTCGGCGAGCATGAATGCCCGCTTGAAGAAGTCGTATGAAAGCATGTCGCCAATCGCCGTGTTGCCGGTGAATTCAGCAATCTTTCGTTCAAGGTTCCACTTTCGCGCGAACTTGCTTTCTGCGATTGGAGTAAGCGCGCTGAAAATGTAGATGTAAATGTCGTCGTTTGTAATTTTTGTTCCGCTTGGGAATGAAAGTGATTTTGGAACAACGAACGGCGAGAATTTAACGACCGTTTTTTCAAGTTCAGAAAGCTTTTTCTCCAGGGCCTTGAGTGCCGGTGAAGAAAGTTCCTTTGCCTTTGAAGAAGATTTAGCTTTGGAAGATTTTTTTGCCTCGGCGATTTTTGCTTCTTCGCTAAGCCGTGCTTTTTCTTCCTCGATAAGCCGATTTGTCTCAGCCTTTTCGCGTGCGAGAAGTTCTGTCTGCTCGGTGATGTATTCTTCTTCGGCGAACTGGTTCGCTGTCCTGTAGAAATTTTCGAGCGGAGACAAAACGAGCTTTTTAACGCTTGCAGCTGTTGCTTTTTTCAATTCTGCGGCCTTAAGCTCTTTTGCGCTCATTTTGAGAGTGCCGAGCGCGAGACAAGTTTCTGCGGAAATGACATTCTGGAAAGCCTGATAGAGATTTTTGTAGTGCAAATCCTGCCATGCGGTGTGCAAGTCCTGGGTTCCTTTGCCATTGAGGAATTCGCAAAGTTCTTTGAGCGAGCCGTTTACATCGCGTTCCTGACGGATATCCAGGAAAATCTGGGTTTCAAATCCATTGAGCGCAATGAAAATGCCCTGCTCGCAAATGTCGCGTGATTTTCGGATGTACCAGAGATTGCTTCTAGCTTCGCGGAAAATCATGTAGTAGTCATCTTCGCCCAAAAGACCGAGGCCTTCTGAGATTGAGCGGCTTACGAGTTTTTTGTCGTTCTCTCCGCTGCCAGTTTTGACGGCGTATTCACAAGACTGCTTAATCCAGCCGCTTGCGCGCTCGTACTTATTATTATAGAAGACAACTGAGTATTCGTTTCCGCATCGGTTTGAATATGCGAAGATGTTTTCATTTACGCTGCCGTTGTTCCATACATCGTAGAAAAGGAAGTCCTCGACACCGGCAAAGAGATAGCGTTTTTTGAGAAGTGGGAAAATCTCGCGCTTGTGACGGTCAACGAGATACTGATCCGGCTGCTCGTCTTTGTATGCGCGGGTGTATTCCATGCCGTACTTTTCTTCAAAACCTTCGATTTGGCCGTGTCCGAACATCGGAAGACCTGGCATTGTTGCCATGAGAGTACAGACACCGAAATATTTGTCGCCTTTTCCGAACTGTGCTACGGCCGTCTCTTCGTCCGGGTTGTTCATGAAGTTGACATATCGTTTGAGAATCTGCGGGTCAAAGTTGATTGTGTTTTTGACTGTCTGGCGGTATTTGTAGTTCTCTTCTTTTTTGAGCATGTTCATGAATGCTGAGTTGTAAACACGGTGCATTCCGAGAGTGCGCGTGAAATATCCTTCCATCATCCAGAAAGCTTCTGCGAGGAGGAGAGTGTCCGGCACTTCTTTTGCAACGCGGTCAACGACTTCACGCCAGAATTCGTTCGGAATTCGGTTTTCAAATTCCTGTGCTGAAAGTGCTGATTCTGAACGGCTTGCAATGTCACCGCCTTTTCCTGGCTCCGGGTACCACAATCGTTTGATGTGCTTTTTTGCAAGAACCATCGCCGCATCAAAGCGGATAATCGGGAAGTTCCGTGCGACATGCAAAATCTTCTGCATTACTTCTTCACGAGCCTGCGGATTCAAGAAGTCAATCTGAGCAGTATCGTTCCATGGCATACCAGTTCCATCGTTTCCGTGGTAAATATAGCGGACATCACCAGTTGCCGTATCGACTCTCTTAAAGCAGACCGCACAGTCAGTTTTTGAATAATAATGGTCTTCAAGGTAAACGGCAACGCGGCCATCGTGGCTCAAATTTACGCCGTTGAAAGTGTATGAAGGGAAAGGACAATCCCGCCTCTGAACGAACAAATCCGGCTTTTCGACAACCCAGCGGGCATCCATACCCGTGTGGTTCGGAACCATGTCACTTGCAAGACGGATTCCTCGCTGCCACAATCTGTTGCGAAGGTTTGTCAGCGCATCCCAGCCACCAAGGTTCCATGCAATTTCATAGTCATCAAGAGAATAAGCTGAGGCCGCTGCTTCCGGGTTTCCGCAAATCTGCTTGATTGTTCGGCTTGCCTGGCTTCGTTCCCAAAGACCTATGAGCCACAAGCCTGTAAATCCTTCGTCGCGGAGCAAATCAAGTTCTTCGTCCGGAATCTGGTCGAGCCGGTTGATTTCGCGGTTGTATTTCTTTGAAAGCTGGTAGAGCCATACGAGGACAGTTTTTGCCATGAGAACAACGCGTGGCATCCATTCTTTGTCGGCAGAAAAACGCTCGTATTCGCGCATGAGGTAGTCGTAGTTCGGTGGAGCCATATCCGCATCTCCGCCGTTTGTCGGGTGCCATGCTGCCTTCCATTCCTCGGCAAGCAAATCGCTTCCGCTCAAAAGCCGTTTGAGCCAGTAATCTTCGCCCTCTCCATCGCCCGGAACGAGCAGGTCTGCCCAATGAGTGCGGACATAATTGAGCTGTTCCTGAATGTTGTCAGGAGCAAAATTGACTGGTTCCCGCAGGAAAGTGATTAAATCGTGGCCGAAAGTGCCCCAATAAGGCAGTTTTTTGAAATATGCCTGAATCTGGTTCCAAATTTCTGTCCATTTTGGATTGGAAGCAAGTTTTGAATCATCGAAAAGTGCGATAAAAGGCTTGAAGGCTGGGTTCTCATTGTCGAGATGGAGCATTACAAGCTCTTCAAGAACTTGCTCGCGGTTTGTGCGGACTCGGCCTGTTTTGCGCTCAGTAAGCTCGGTATTCAAATAATCTTCTATAGAAATGTTACCTTTGTAAACTTCGGTTGGCGGGAACTCGGCACAAAAATCAAGAATCATTTTGTTGATAACATCTTCGCCGAAAGATGACTGCAAATCTGCCAGAAGTTCCTTGAAAGAATCCGGGTATTTCTGGCGGCGGTAAGTGTAGCACGCAAGATGGAAGATTTCGTCGAGCAAGCCCATCGCATTGAGCGTTCCTGCTGAAATTTGTGTCTGATTGTGCTTCACAAGATATTTATTGAATTTGGTCTGGAAATCCCGGACAGCCTTTATATTTGCAAGAATTACATTGCCTGATGAAGAATAAAGTGATTCAGAAAATTTACATTCGTCACGAACTGCTTTAGCGATATGGAATTCGTTGTATGAGTAGGTCAAAATTATACCCCCGATTTTTTAAATTAAGTGTAAATATTATATCACATAATCACGATATTGCACTAGAAAAAAATTAAAGTGAATTTCAGAAATTGATACTTTTTTCCAAAAATTTATATTTTTAAGTGAACTTTTTACAAAATTCAGATTAATAATTTTATTTTTTAAGTTGACTTTCACCTTTATTTGCAGTTTGTTTTATGCTATAATGCAAAAATGATTAAAAACAAAACAGGTGTTGCCGTTCCTTTATCGGCTCTAAAAACAGAATCTTCTCCAGTTGTCGGAGAATTCGCATCACTCAAAGAATTCGCTGATTTTGCATCAAGTGCAAATCTTTCCGTTATACAGCTTCTTCCGGTTCTTGATACAGGAGCACAGAGTTCTCCGTACAGTTCACTTTCTGCATTTGCGCTTCATCCTATGTACATTCAAATTTCCGCGCTGAGTTCATTCAAAAAATGCTACGAAAATGACTCTTCATTCAAAAAAACTTACGATGATTTTATCTCGCACAAAAAGGACGAGCGTTTCGATTACGATTATATAGTCCGCACAAAGGAATTCCTTCTTCAAAAAATCTGGAGCCGAACGATTTTCACGGGCAATGACATTTCAGACCGGGCAAAAGAACTTTATGCTTTCATTGAAGAAAATCGCGAATGGCTTCCATTGTACTGTGTCTACAAAAAATTCAAGCAGGATTACATGCAGGCAAGCTGGAAAAGCTGGAAGAAGGAGCATCAGAATCTTTCAAAAGAGCAGATTCTTGAGCTTTGGAACGATAAATCCCTGAATCAGTATCATTATTTCTATGCGTGGGAGCAGTTTGTTGCTTTCAATCAGTTCAAGGAGGCTGCTGATTATGTCCGTAAGCTCGGAATAACTCTCAAAGGCGACCTTCCGATTCTTCTCAACGAGGATTCATGCGATGTCTGGTGCTGCCCGGAAGTCTTCAATCAAAAGTGCAAGGCAGGTTCTCCTCCGGACGGCGACAATCCTACAGGACAGAACTGGGGCTTCCCGTGCTACGATTTCCCGACTCAGGAAAAGGACAATTTCGCATGGTGGCGACTCAGAATCAAACTTGCGGCAAAATTCTTCGGCGCATATCGTCTCGACCACATTCCGGGATTTTTCAGGCTCTGGACAATTCCAGACGGCGAATCTACGGCAGAAATGGGACACACGGAGCCTTTTGCGCCAATCAGCGAGGCTCAGCTTTTAAAGGCAGGCTTTTCAAAAGAACGAATTCGCTGGCTTTCTCAGCCTCACATTCCAACCGAAGATTTTATAAGGCTTATCGGCAATCCTGAGACAACCCGCGAGATCATGGGGCTTGTCTGTGACCGAATCGGCTGGGAAGAACTTTGGCTTTTCAAGGCTTCAATTAAAACCGAGGCTGATATCCGCAAAATCAATCTTGATAAATACGGAATCGACCATTCAATTCAGGTGGAAATCTTTAACCGCTTGTGCGCATGGTGGAAGAACCGTACTCTAATCGAAGTCAGCAAAAATAAATTTGCTCCTATGTGGAAGTATTACGAAACAAGGGCTTGGAACACGCTTTCTCAGGGCGAAAAAGATATTCTCGGCGGAATGTTCTACGAAGTTTCTCAAAGACAGGAAGAACTTTGGCAGGCTCAGGCCGAAAAAATCTTCACAGCCCTCATAAACGAATCGGACATGGTTCCGTGCGGCGAGGATTTGGGCGTTTACATTCCTTGCATGGAAAAAGTCCTTGATAAATGCGGAATTTTGGGGCTTAAAGTCATCAGATGGTGCCGAAAGTGGGAAAAGGTCAATCAGCCTTTCGTGAGCCTTTTGACTTACCGCAAGCTGAGCATCGTAACGACAAGCGTGCATGATTCATCAACTTTGCGTGAATGGTATGACGAGGAAATAAAACGAATCGGAATCCCGGCCGAAAATCTCAGCCCGGAGCACTTCTTCGAGAAGAACGACATCGATTCATTCGGCGTCGATACAAGAAATGTCCACTTTACACCGGAACTCGTGCCAGAGACCGCCCAGCTTCTTATGGAAACTTTTGCGAAAACAAACGGCGCATGGTTCGTAAATCCTTTGCAGGACTGGCTTTATCTTGATTCAAAATATTATGCTCCTGATTCAAAAACGGAGCGAATCAATGTTCCTGGCTCGGTAACAAACTTCAACTGGACCTGGCGAATGCCTGTTTTGGTTGAAAAACTGGCCGAAAACAAGAATCTGATTGAAAAAATCAAAAAAATTGCGGAAATCCATTCTGCTGCGGAAAAATAAGTGGGGAAGACACTAATTACACGAATTAACACGAATTATTATATTTGTATAATTCGTATAATTAGTGTTAGTTCGTGTTTAAAATATTACAGGCACCATCCATGGTGCCAATGCCAGATAGGGCGTGCAAGTTTGTACGAAAAAGGTTGTGTTCGCTCAAAATCGGGGAGCCATTCGGTGTCGGCGCATAAATCCTGATAGAAAAGATAGTCGAAGTCATAGGCTTCAATCAAATCTTTTAAATCTGCGTCTTCATTTTTGTTCACGAGGCGGTTTTCTATAGAAGAAAGTGATGCTTTTCTCTTTGCAAGCTCTTCTTCGCTGCCCTTGAACGGAACAGGCGTATATTGGCTCATCAGCGAAATGATTGCTTTTCCGTCTGCGTTATGCTTGAGCCATTCCAGAACATCTGCCGTTTCAAAAAATCTTCCCGGTAAAAAAAGATGCCGGACGATTACGCCCTGTAAGATTTTGTCCTTTGTGACTTTTTTGCCATCTACTTCCTTTGTGACGCTTGTGAGTTTGAGCGGATTGTGCTCTATCATCCACGAAACCGCTTCTTTTGCTTTTGCAGGATAATCTTCGGCCGCGCAGAGTGATTTTGAAAGCTCCGGGCTGAGCGTTTTGAGGTCTGGAAGATAGATTGTTACGAGCCCGTCGATCATTTTAAGCGACTCAACTGAATCATATCCGCTTGAATTCCAGCAGACCGGAAGTTTCAGGCCTCGTTTTTTTGCCTCTGCAAGACCTTCTGCGATTGCCGGAACATGATGGCTTCCTGTTACGAGGTTGATGTTTTCTGCTCCGGCTTCTTCAAGCTTGAGACAGATTTCAGCAAATTCTTCTTTTGAGATGACGGCTCCCATTCCCTGCTGGCTTATCTGGTAATTCTGGCAGAATGCGCAGCGCAAATTGCAGCCTGTCAGAAAGATTGTGCCGCTTCCGCCGTGAACTGTAATCAGAGGTTCCTCGCCAAAATGAAGGCAAGCGACGGCAATCCTGATTTGGGAAGGTTCCTTGCAAAATCCGAGAGAAGATGCTCTATTTATTCCGCATTTTCTTGGGCATAGAAGACAGTTTTCGTAAAAATTTTCCATCTGTGTTTGTCCGCTTTGTCTGCGCTTGTAAATTAAGATAATGCTCCGTTCTGCAAAATCAAGTTCATCATGGCCTGAAGTGAATCAAGAGGCAAATCTTCTGCCGCATCGTCTACGAAATCACGCAATGTTTCCCAGTCGTCCGCAGTTAGAATTGAATAATCGGCTTCTTCGTCACAGTCTGAAAAATTCTGGAATGCCTTGATTCGCTCGGTGTTTTCTTCGCTTGGTTCATTAGCCAAATCCTGTGATGCAAGAATGTATGTGTTGAGCCAGTAATCACCGATTGAAACGGCTAATGCGCCAAGATTGCGGTTGTTGTTCTCAAAAAGCTTCGCAATCTGAGTGCAGGCTCTTTTCGCATCGTAGTGGCCGCCATTATTGGCACGGTCGTGTTTGATAGTCCTTTGAATGTCTGAAAGAAATTTATCGATTGTTGTCATATCTTCATTATACAAAAAATTTTACACTATTGGTAGCGTTTTTACTTGACTTTTGCCTTAATGAAAACTAAACTTATTGTATGGACTTAAAAACAGTATTAACACCTGACACAGTAGAATTGCACCTCAAAGGTAAGACAAAGGAAGAAATTATCGATGAGATGCTCGATATTCTTATCAAGGCTGGAAAAGTAGCAGACAAGGCTACGGCTCGCGAATGTGTGCTTGACCGAGAACGCAAAATGTCTACAGGCATGAAGCACGGAATTGCTATTCCACACGGAAAGACTGACACAGTCGCTGATTTGGTTGCATGTATTGGCATTTCTGACAATCCAGTTGATTTCGATTCTTTGGATCAGGAGCCATGCCGCATTTTCATCATGACACTTTCTCCGATTAACAAGACTGGCCCGCATCTTCAGTTCCTTGCTGAAGTAAGCTTGCTCTTCAAGAGTGCAGAAAAACGTGCTCAGATTTTGAACACTCAGGACAAGGCTGAGGTTATCAAGATTCTTACTGAATAGGATTTTGATAGTGCCTAATGTTTTGAAAGTCCTCGCAAAAAGCGGGGATTTTTTATTTTAAAAGATGCCAGAAATTTATGGCATGACGAGTATTTATGAAATTAGAACGATTATTTGAAGTTAAGGACAGCAAATTGTACACTGTCGCAGGCGAAAGCTATTCAATAGAAGGAAAGGCTTTTCCTGTAAAGTGGAGTGATGTTGAGGGCGGAGCAGAAGAGTACAACGAGGATTTTTTGGCAAAACTCCGTGATGATTTGAAGGCTCTTGAAGAAAAAAAGGAGTTTGTTTTTATCGAGCCTGTTTTTGATAAGGATGCCGGGGATGAGCAGTTTACGGCCGCAATGAAACATACGGCTCGCCGAATCAAGGATTGCGTTTCCGTGATTGGCTTTGCTATTCCTGGTGAAATTCTTGGAGAGAAAACTGCTTACATGGAAGAACTTTCTGCTAAACATCAGCAGTATTGTTTCTTTTCAAAAGAAGCGGCTGGAACAGATGTTGTTTTATACTAACTGTAATATCCTAGTATAAAAATGTTAAAATTGCGAAAAACCGTAATAAATGCGAGAAATTCAACGAAAAAACCTAAAATTCTCTGAATTTTCCATTGACTGAAAATAATTTTTTTGCAATGATGGTCAGCATGAATAAAGTTAATGCCAGAATTTTCGGCGGAACCTTAGCATTGAGCTCTCTTTTGTTAGCAGTTTGTCTGCTCGTGTTTACGCTCATTCCGTCTTCTGCCGAAAAAACAGAAGAGCCGGCAAAAGAAATTCCTGATTTTAATATGCTCAACAGCATCGATTTCACAGAGGAATATTTTGCGGAGGCCGGCTTTAAGACAGAATATGCTGATGACTATTCTCCAGAAGATGATGAGGGCTTGGCATTGTATCGCCAGCCACAGTCTCGCCCTGCAGTCGAGTGGTTCTACACTCATGTCACAAGCAATCGTGAGGTTGCGCTTGCAATCCTTGAAAATGCCGACAAGAACGACATTCCGCTTTCACTTGCATTCTCGCTTGCATTCGTTGAGAGCCGTTTCAAGACAAACGCTGTAAATTCAAACACCAATCACACGATTGACCGCGGTTTGTTCCAGCTCAACAGCGCGACATTCCCAAAACTCACTGAGTCAGAATTCTTTGACCCCAAAGTGAGCGCAAAATATGGAATGAGCCACTTGCGTTATTGCATGGACATCGCCGGCAATGAAATTACGGCACTCGCAATGTACAATGCAGGAACTTCGCGCGTAAAGCAGAACAAAACTCCGCAGCACACGCTTAACTATGTAGCGAAGATTTCAAATTACCGTGTCCATCTTGAAAGCAAGTTCTCAACAGAAGTCCTTGCGTTCTATTCAACGTCTACGAACACAGCACTAGCAAAGAAATAAAGCGCGCTCAACAAAGTTTCTTGATAACACAAAAAAAAGAGGCTTCCATCGGGAACCTGCCATAAAAGTCGCGGTGAGCAATCTCAAGCGACTTTTTGTCAGAACCCAGATTCCGCCTCTTTTTTTTTGCATTTTCGTGCTCTTTTGTTGACGCGCTTTATTTTGACATAGGGGATGCGGCTTCTTTCTTCGGTCTTCTTCCACAGCATTTTGCTTCGGTGCAGAAGCCGGTTATGTCGCATTTGGGGGTGAACAGGTTTTCGCAAATCCACTTCCATTCTTCGGAATATTCGCTCAGTTCTTTTTTGATTTCGTTTGCCATTGTGCGGATTTCGATGTAGGCTCTTGTGCAAAGCCGCTGGTTCATGAGATTAATCATGTTGCGGAGATTTCGCTTATCCACGATTTTTGTCATCATTCCGAGCGGAAGGATGTTCGCGGCATCTTCCTTTGAGACTCCTAAATCCATGAGCGAGGCATAGCTTTTTCGGATATTCTCCATACATCCTTCGTATGCTTTTTTTGCTTCCTCAGATTTTGCGGCCGTTGGGGGAAGGTAATAGTCAAACTTCTCGCAGTTTACATAGCGGGTGCTTTCCTGCAATCTTGTCGGACCTCCGCCAATGTGCGTGTAATATTCGCGGATTGCGCGCGCAGAATAGCCTGCAATGCACAGCTCGATGTCTACATATTCAAGAACGCGTCCGTGCCCGCTCGTGATGCAGTCCTTTGCGCGCTTGATGTTCTTTTCGGCATCGTCAATCGGGCTGTTCCAGCAAACGCCGGCCATCTTGCCGATTTTCTGAAGTGGATATTTGTCTGTTGTGTCGAATATTTGAATCATAAATTGGTTTCCAATCAGTTTCTCACAGAGCGCACAGAGGACACAGAGAAATATTATATTCAATGCTCTCTGTGTACTCCTAAGCTCCGTGAGGAATTTTTATTTTTTTGCTTCTGGGAGTGTTACGATGCCGCCGGCTGCTGTTAATGGAACATATTCCGGAACCTGACGGCCGTCCCATTTTTTTGCCTTTTCAAGCTCGATTTCGAGTTCCTTGAGCTTGATTTCTACCTGATAGTTCTGGGCGACCTTTGCGTTGTAGTAGGCGAGGGCATCTGCTTCGGCTCGTTTTGCCTCGGCTGCTTTCTGAGCCTTAATCAGCTCACCTTCGGCTGTCTGCTCGGCTGCCTTTTTCTGGGCTTCGGCTTCGGCTACCTGCTTCTGCGCGTTTGTCTCGGCGAGCTTCAAGTCCTGCTCTGCCTGACGAACCTGCTGCGTGCGGTTCATTGTTTCCTTGATGTTTTTGTCAAAGTCCTCGCTCCAGTCCCAGTTTGAGATTGTAAGCTGGGTGACTTCGATTGGATATTCAGAAAGCTTTGCATTGAGGGCTGTCGTGACATCTGTTGTGATTTTGTCCTGATTTTCGACCAGCTCGTAGATTGAATATTTTCCGACCGATTCCTTTACGCTTGCCACGAGGCTTCGGGTGATTGCGTTCTCAAGGATGTTCTCGTTGTATTTTTTGACCGCATCCATGATTCTGGCCCCGTCGTAGCGGTAGAAAACCGTGACCTGTGAGCCGACAGTCTGCATGTCCTTTGTGATTGCGCCGTCCTTGCCAACGGAGAAAGTTACGTTCATTCCTTTTGGAACGATTGAGTATTTCTTGATTACGCTGACGAATGGCGGATGAAAGTGCATTCCCGGCTCCAGAACATCGCCTGTGACTTCACCAAGCATTACCTGAACGCCACGCTCGTTTGGGGCAACGACAGCTACTGATTCATAAGCTGAGGCTGCTATGACTGCAAGCACGATAAGTGTTACCAAAGTTTTTGTTGTGAATTTTTTCATAGAATTCTCCTGAGAATTGATGATATAAATATAATGAAGAAGTTTTCAAAAGTCATTCTTTAATTTCGATTTCAATCGGGCAATGGTCTGAACCCATTACATCTTTTAAAATCTTGCTGTAATTTACTTTGTCTGCAAAAGACTGATTTACGCACTGATAGTCGATGCGCCATCCTATGTCCTTTTCGCGGGCATGAAAACGGTAGCTCCACCATGTATATTGTTTTGGCTCGGCACAGAATTTCCTGAATGTGTCAACGAATCCGTTCGTGGTGAAAAATTCCATCCATTCCCGTTCTTCCGGAAGATAGCCGGCGTTTCCTTCGTTTGCCTTTGGATTTGCAAGATCGATTGGCTTGTGTGCGATGTTGTAGTCACCGCAGAGCACGATATTGTAGCCGCCCTGAACGAGTTTGTTGAGATATTCGAACATTGCCTTGCAGAATCCTAGCTTGTAGTCCAGCCGTGCGCCCTTGTCCTGGCTGTTCGGAAAATATGCTGAAATTACGACAGTTTTGTCGAAATATGCTGAGAGAACGCGCCCCTCATCGTCAAATTCTGGATTTCCAAGAAGCTCAACTTTGTCAGGAATTTTTTTTGCGTAGATTGCGGTTCCTGAGTACCCGGCTTTTTTTGCGGAAGACCAGTAAGATTTGTATGCGGCCGTGCTGTCCGTTACTGCGACAGGTGAAGCCGAAGCTTTTTCTGGAATCGGGAAAAGAACATTCTCTTCGGTGCCAGGTGCAAGAAGATTCTGAGTGAGCTGCGACGGATGCGCCTTAGTTTCCTGAATACAAATTACATCGGCATCGCTTGACAAAAGCCAGTCCGTGAAGCCTTTTTTTTCTACGGCTCGGATGCCATTTACATTCCATGAGATAATTTTCATATTTAAAATATAGCAGAAAATTCCCAAAATTTGAATATTATCGTTGTTTTTTAAGAGAAATTATTGATTTTACGGTAAAAGTTATTGATTGCGACAGCCCTTACTTCTTTTCACCTACGCACTGGCCGATTTTTACGCGGTATTCCTGACCTGTGGCCGTGACTTTTTTGATTTCTTCGAGAAGCTGAACTTTGTCTTTTTGAATGAGAAGGACGATTGTTGAGCCGTGAAGGTCAAAATAGCCTTTTTCGTCGCCTTTTTTGAAGGAACCTGTTTCGAGATTGTTTTTGATTCCGCCTACGCTGAACGCACCGACCTCAACCTGGGCGATTTTGCCGAAATTTTCGGTGTCCATGATTGTCCATGAGCGGCGGTTTTTTGTGTACAAGCGGAAATTCTCGGCGGCCAGTGGCTGAACCGAGTAAAGCGAGCCTTGAATGAAGTGATTTCCGTTCTGAGAGCCGTTATCAACATAGCAGTAGCGGTGATAGTCAGTCGCGCACAAGCGGAACACGAGGCACAATCCGCCTTTGAAAAGCTTTGTTGTTTCTTCCTGTGAAGTTCCGAATCGTTCCGGCTCAAAAAAATCCTGGAGAGTGTAGTCGAAGCCTTTGATGTGGAATTTTGAATCCTCGGTGATTTCGTAAACTGAAAGAAGGCTGTCTGCCGGGGAGATTAAGTGTGAAAGTTCTGCATCGAAGGAAATTTCTTTTTTGCGAGTAAAAAAATCGTTGAAAGACTTGAATTTTGCGTTTTCAAAGCCTGTCATGTCGATTTTATTCTTTTTGACGAAACTGTTGATGTAGAAACGTGAGAAAGGAGAGCGCAAGACGACTCCGAGCAATTTTGGAACACGAAGGGCAAGAATCGCGTGAAGAAGCACCCGCCCGCCTTTTGTGCCGTAAAGAAATTGAACTGACTTGTCGTTTGCGTTTTCTGCCATTTTTATTCCTTAAAAAGCCTCTTCGGTCTTAGTTTCGATTTCCTGAATTGTGGCCTTGTTCTCAAAAACAATTGAAGGATCCTTTTCGGCTGTTGGAACACAATATGCTTTTCCCAAAAGAAGAAGCGCAAGCTCTACAAGACCAACCAGAATCAAGACGCATTTGCCGATGAAATGAGGCTTTAACAGCTTGAACGAGGTGACGAAAGCGATTGCCATGATAAGAAGAAGGATAGCCGCAGCGTTGATTGGAGGGCGAGAATTTCCCATGAAATATGAAATGATGAATACAGCCGGAAGGACGACTGCAACGCTTGTTACAGGAAGGCCACGGTATTCGTGGCGGCTTTCGGAAGTTTTGTTCTGTCGCTCCATTTCGTCAACATTGAAATATGAAAGGCGGATGAGCGCGCATAAAAGATAAAGTGCGCAGATGCAGATTACGATTCGTGCCTGCCACGGATGCTCGACAGGATATTGTTTGTCGCCGATTGCAAGCTTGTAAACGATGAGCGATGGAAAAACTCCGTAGCTGATGATGTCGGCCATTGAGTCAATCTGGATTCCGAAAAGTTTTTCAGATGGAGTGCGGTCTTTTTTAGTTGAGGCAACCTTGCCGTCAAACATGTCCATCAGACCTGCTACCATAAGACAGAGCAGGGCAAGAATGAAGCTCCGGTCATTGTTCGAGAAAACGAAGTGGATTCCGGCGAAAGCGAAAAGCATTCCGACATAAGTGAGAATGACCGTGTAATTGTAAACACCAAGCAAATGAAGTTGTTTTTTATCCATTTTTTACCTTCTATTAAATACTAATTGAAACCATAGCCAAAAATCAAGCCGTAAGTGATGATTGTGAATGGTTTTGATGTAAGAATTATGATGGCGAACTTTTTGAATTTCATTTCTGTAAGGCCTGTGAAGTAGCACAAAAAGTCGTCTGGAGAGATTGGAAGAAAAATCGCAATCCACAAAAAAACAGGGTAGCTTCGGTGCCATTTTTCCATTTTTTTGATGTATCGTTTGTATTTCTTCTCGGAGAAAATCTGTTTTACGAGCGTGACCCCGAATTTGCGTGACAGTGCGAATGCGAGGAAAGAGCCTGTGCAGATTCCGATGTAATTGCAGATGATGCCGACCCACGGACCGAAAAGAGTAGGGCCGACGATGCAGCCGAGAGTGCTTGGAATGACGGCATAGACTGTTTTGACACACTGAAAAACCGTGAGAAGGATGGGGCCTAAAACGCCGAAAGAATTGATGAAAATCTTAAAGGATTCAACGTCGCGGAATGTGCCTGTTCTATATTCGTGAAAGAACCATACCCCGCCACCAAGAACTGTAATTGCGAGTGCGATGCAGAAAAGTTTTTTGAGAAGGCTTGTTTTTGTTTCGATTATGTCAATTGCCTGCTCTTTTTTATGTTCGATGAGCACGCTCGCTTTTTCTTGAATCTTGTGTTCCATTAAAAAATCCGGAATTAATTATAACAAAAAATTCTGCTTTGTTCTATATTATTGTAGGAAAATCTGATTTATGTTAAAATTGCTTCAATTATTTTATATCCGTCTGCTCCACGCCAGGGGTGGATTGAAGGAGTAGCACATAAAAATTACCTCCGTGTAATTTTTATGTGGCCAAGTTTTTCCTTACGAAAAAACTTGCCATTTGTTGCATCCGTGCAACATCGCTACCGCGAAGGTTTAAGGAGAAAAAAATGGCAAAAAATGAAAAGGTTGTGGCTGACCCACACGCATGTACTTTGGACAAAATCATTTCGCTCTGCAAGCGACGCGGTTTTGTTTATCAGGCATCAGAAATTTATGGCGGTCAGGCAGGCGCATGGGATTACGGTCCTTTGGGTGTAGACTTCAAGCGCAATATCCAGAACGCTTGGTGGAAGGAAATGACTCAGCTTCACGATGATGTCGTAGGCTTGGATTCTGCAATTTTCCAGCACCACACCACATGGAAGGCTTCTGGTCACGTTGACCACTTCTCAGATCCAATGGTTGACTGTCTTGAATGTCAGGCTCGCCACCGTGCAGATAAATTGATTGAGGATTTTGTTGCCGCAAATCCAGACAAAAATCCTGGAAAGCCAGTTGATACAATGACTCACGAAGAAATGAAGGCTTTTATCGATGCCAACATCAACTGTCCGACATGTAAGAGCGAGAACCGCAAATACACAGCTGTCCGCGAATTCAACCTCATGTTCAAAACATATCAGGGACCAATCGCAGACGAATCACACCTTATCTATCTCCGCCCGGAGACTTGCCAGGGTATTTTCACTGATTTCAAGAGTATCGTTCAGTCAAACCGCATGAAGGTTCCTTTCGGTGTTGCTCAGGTTGGTAAATCATTCCGAAACGAAATCATCTTCAAGAACTTCATTTTCCGCACTTGCGAATTCGAGCAGATGGAAATGGAATATTTCTGTAAGCCGGGCACTGAGGACGAGACTTTCGAGCGATGGCGTCAGGATCGCTGGAACTTCTACCTCAAATACGGTATTGCCGAGAAGAACCTCAAATGGCATCACCATGACAAGCTGGCTCATTATGCAAAAGACGCTTACGACGTTACATACAACTTCCCGATTGGCTTTGAAGAGGTTGAGGGTATCCACTCCCGCACAGACTTCGATTTGAGCCAGCATCAGGAATACTCAAAAAAGGACATGAGCTACATCGATCAGGAAGACGGAAACAAAAAGTTTATTCCTTACGTAATCGAAACTTCTGCCGGTCTTAACCGCAACTTCCTCATGTTCCTTTGCGAAGCTTACGAAGAAGAGAATGTCGGAAAAGACGGCAAAGAAGACTACCGAACAGTCCTTCACCTGCATCCAAAGCTGGCACCAATCACAGTTGCTGTCCTTCCATTGATGAAGAAAGACGGCCTTGCAGAAAAGGCAAAAGAAATCCAGCACATGCTCAAAGAAGATTTCGTAACTGATTTCGACGTTTCTGGCACTGTAGGTAAGCGCTACCGCCGCCAGGATGAGGTTGGAACTCCGTTCTGCGTTACAGTTGACTACGACACAATCAACGAAAAGAACGACGACGGCTCAGTAAACAACAACTTCGGTACAGTCACAGTCCGCTTCCGTGACAGCATGGAGCAGGAGAGAGTGAAGATTGAGGACCTTCACACATTCTTGTTCGCAGCCATCAAAAACTACAAGCCTGTAGAGAGGTAAATAAGAGTTAGAAGTTAGGAATTAGGAGTTAGGAGTTAAATCCTACTCCTCACTCCTTACTCCTCACTCCTCACTTTTTCATGGACTACATTGCGCTTGGTAAGTCTAATTTATTGGTTTCTCGGACGGCGTTTGGTGCGCAGGGAATCGGGGAGATTGACGACCCGGAGACTGCTTTCCAGATGATTCGCATGGCTTATGAAGACGGCGTGAACTTTTTCGATACTTCAACAAAAGCACCGGAAAGCGAGCGTCGCCTTGGAAAAGCTTTGGCCGATGTGCGCGAAAATGTGTTCATCGCCACAAAAAGTTCTCCCCGAAATGGTGGCGAGCTTGCAATCGATATTGATGTCAGCCTTCGTAATCTTGGAACAGGCTACATTGACCTTTATCAGCTCGAAAATCCTGAGAATCTTCCAAAAATCAATGACGGAACGGAAATCCTTGAAAAATTGATTGAATTAAAGTCTGCTGGCGTTGTGCGGCATTTCGGTATTGTTACCGAAGACCTTGATGTTGCGGAGCGTGTTCTTTATTCCGATGCGGGCTGGGAGACGATTCAGTTTCCGTTCAACATGCTTTGTTCCGAGGCCGTTGAAAATCTTACCAAGCGTTTTTATGAAAAGGACATAGGTTTTATCGCGCGGCAGCCTTTGTGCGGCGGCGTTTTGACAAACCTTCCTCTCGCGCTCGGCTATTTCCTTCCTTTTGAAAATGTAGTTCCATTGTGGGGAGCAAGAAATCCCGATGAACTTCAGCAAATCCTCTACTTCACAAAAAATCCGCCCCGGCTAGACGAACAATTCTACGCCGAAGCGGATAAGATAAGACAGTTCTTTAATTAAAAACAAGTAGACTCCGCATGGATGCGGAACAAAAGCAGAGAGAGAATTTTTGAAAAAATTCTCGTACGAATCAAAAAATCCATTGATGGATTTTTTGTTCGAACAGTTCTTTAATTAATTTCTAATTACTTAATGTACGCCTGAACGCCTTTCAGCTCTTCTTTGTTCAGGACGCGCACGATTTTGCTTTTTTCATTGTCGGTGATGATTGTCTTTGGATTCCCAAGCTCGTTCTTTTCGCCGACAAGCTCTACAATCGGGAGCCGCGGGTCATTCGGATTGCTTTCTGCGACCTGGCCGATTTTTCCGTTTGCGAGATAGACATAAGTTCCGATAGGAAAAAGAGATACGGCTGAAATCAAAGCCTTGATCACGACTTCATCGTAAAGTTTGTTCCTGTTGAGAAGCATTTCGATTGTTGCCTCGTAAAGGCTTCTTGCTTCTTTGTAGAGACGCGGAGAAGTAATAGCCTCATAACTGCATGCGACCGAAAGAATTTTTCCGAAAGCTGAGATTTTTGTTCCCTCAAGATGTCGCGGATAACCCTGACCGTTTTCACGCTCGTGATGCTCCAGAAGACCAACCTGAATTGCGAGAGAGAATCCCAGTTCCTTCACGATGTTGAATCCGAGAACGGTGTGCGTTGCGAGAAGATTTCGTGCCTGTGGTGAAAGCGGCTTGTCCGTAAGGTAAAGCTGAGGCGGAAGTTTAATCTGTCCGATTTCGTGAATCAATCCTGCAACGCCAAGCTCGACAATCTTTTTTGGTGGCATGTTGATTTGCAATGCGATAACAATTGCGATTATCGTTGAGCGAAGACAATGGCTTGTGAGGAAGTTTTTGTCCAGTTTGTGCTCGGCAGTCGGCTGAATTCGGAGAAGATAGTTCTTGTTGTTCTTGATGAACTCGATGAGCAGAGTGATTGTCTCCGAAAGCTCTTCAAATTTCATTTCCTGATGTGTGACATATCTTGTGAAAACAAGCTGAGTGTAGTTCAGGAACTCGTTGTAAACCGTCGTTACATTTTCCATGCGGTCTTTGTTCGGGAAATTGCGGATTTTGCGGTTTATATCATCAAGGACTTCTTTTAAATGTGCGTTTAGTGTGGCAGATTTGTCTTTATATTCTTCGTTGAGCGTTTCGATGTCAATGTCAACTGTCTCGAATTTTTGCGTGGCAGCAGCTGGAGATGCGCTTTGCTCAGGCTGTGGCGAGACGATTGTTTTCTGTGGCTCTTGAACTGATTCTGATTCTGAATAGAGGGCTTTGAATCCCCATTCCACGAGCCGAGACTGCAATGCCTTTGAGAAACCTATGTTATTATCGAGGACTATAAAATGTTTGTCGAGGATAAGCGGTGCGCCAAATCGTTGCCCATCCTTCAATTCTGCTACATTAAACGAAGTCATATAATATCTCCGTTCATAATATCGGCAGAAAAGGTGAAAAACTTGAATAGAAACGATTAAACGGACATGCCCCGCATGGATGCGGGGGAGAAAGCAAAAAAAAGACAAAAAGCCTTACACGCTCTTTGTCTTTCAAAATCATGGAGACCGATAAATGTTGTCCACTTGCATTTCACAGCTACAAGTTTCTTTCATTTGTCACGGTACAGGGTGTCTGGATGTTGTGTCCTAAAGTCAGAACACATCCTGTACTGCGCGGTACATTATTATTTTCGGCCTTTTGTGCGACGGACTTTAGAAAAAAGTTGCGTTTACAGATATTTTTGATACTGTGCGATGCCCGACATTAATTCTTTGTAAATCAGGCGGGATTTTTGCAGAGACTCTTTGATTTCGTTGTTCATTGGCGGGAGATTTTGGAAAAGCTCAGAGAGGCGTTTTTCTGTCGGGAACACCAGCGAGGCGATTTCCTTGTACTCGGAGTGCAGGATTTTTGAGTCGATTTTTTCTAGCTCAGGAAGGAACTTTGCCGGAAGAGCGGATTTTATGCCGTCATCAGCGAGCCGGAATCCTTTTTTTGCGGTGGCGTAAAGTTCTTCAAGCCCAGATTTGAGATTTGTGAGGGCTGTGGTGAAGGGAGAGGGGGAAAGCCTTCCCCCTACAGTGCACTCCGTTGCACTGATACCCCTATCAGCGGGGCACATCCCCGCAACGCCCCTGTGAGCTAAGTTCAAAAATCTTTCTTTTTGCTCGGATTTTTCGTTCTGGTTGAGAATTGCGTCCAGGCTTGCGACCTGAAATCCTGGGATTTTCAGTGATTTTTTTGAGAGAGTGTAGCTTTTTATTGAGTTTTTGAATTCTTCTTGCTTGCTTTCAAACCACCAGGCGAACATTTTCATTTTGCTGTCGGTCAGAATTGGCTGTCCTTCGTAGTCTGATTCCCGGCTCATGCCTGCTCCAAAAAGAATCTGCGAGCCGAGTTTTTCAGCGGTGGAAAGCCTAGTGGATTTTGTGTGAATCGCTTCCTCGAAAGTTGAGCCTTTGATGTGAGTCTGCAATCTTGGGTAGCCCAAGTCCAGCCCCGCGCAGAAAATTTCTTTTGCTCCGATAAAACGCGCGAAATCCCATGCTGTCGTTGAGACTGAGCCTCCCGCAACAAGCTCTCCCTTGCTGCCGATTTGCTTTTCGATGTATTGCCCAAGCGGGAAAAGAGAAGCGCACATGACGATTTTTTTGCATTTAAAGCGGAAAACTGCGGGATAAGCCGCGCTTTCTGTAATCAGGATGCTGGAAGGGCTTTCGAGGCCTGCGATGTGGCGGTAAGCGTAATACTGCGGGTCAGCGAGAATTACAAAATCCGGCACGACTCCGGCTCGCAAACAGGCTCGCAAAGCCGTGTCCACAGCGATTAAAATTGCGCGTTTTTTTAATTCTGCAAGATGGGGCAGAGCTTCTTCGAGAGTTGGACCGGCCGCTAGAATTACGCACGGTAAATCTTTTGGGCAAGAATCTTTGTAAATATTCACGCCGTCAGTCTCTGCAAGAAAATGAAGGTTCCGGCAAGTGTTTTTGAGCCAGAGCTTTGAGAATTTTTCGAGCGTGGAAGCGTTTATTTCGACTTTTCGTTTGTTTCGTTCAATAAGCGAGCGGAGTGCCTGAAAGTAGTCGGCGGCGTGCTGGTTTTGCGCGGCATTTTCGGAAATTGCCGTGTGCTTAAGCCCTGCCGTGTGCTCAATCAGGCTCACAACGCTGTCGATTCCTGTTCCGAGCGCAATGATGAAATTTGCGTGCTTGAAAAGCGGTTCCCAGTCAACGAGAGAAAGTGCCGTAAAAAAGTATCGCGGATCACTTTCTACTATTATAATGGTGTCGTTCGGAAAAAGATTCGCATAGGAAATCGGAGCATAGCCAAGTCCGCATGAGAAAAAAGTGCATCCAGAACAATCTGGAACAGAAGATTTTGCCGCTTTTGCCGCCTGTTCTGCTTCACGGAGCGGATTGTATGCCGAGTGAAGAAATTTTCCGCCTTCTTTTGCCGTGGGGCAATTTGATTTTGACGGAAGAATTTCAATCGGTGCAAGAAGATGCTGTGGAATGTCGTCTGGTATGTCAGATTCAGTTTGAAGCGAGAACATTTTCGCTAAGCCTGGGAAACGGCTCATGAAAAGACGGAGATTTTTATTCCAGATAGAGTTCAATTTCCATGTTCTCCGTGATTGGCGTTCCTGCCGGAGGCTCCTGATTTTTAACCCAGCCGTCACCGTTGATTTTTATCGTGATATTTCTGTAATTCAATAATGGAAGAAGCTGCCTTTTTGAGACTCCACGGAAATCAGGTACAGTTCCTTCGAGGACGATTGGCTTTGTGCCTGCGATTGAGACTGAGCCTGGATGAGCCAAGCTTGAAGCCTTTCCTCGTGCCATACCGAGATGGTCAATTATTACATCGGCGGCCTTTGCGATAACAGGGGCTACGATTCGGCCTGCGTAAGTTTCGCCCTTTGCCTTTTCGATTACGATGTAGAGAATGATTTCCGGGTTTTCAATCGGGAAAATTGCCATACAGTTAGAAACGAAATCCGTTGTTGAGTACGCGCCTGTGTTCGGGTCTGCCATTTGGGCTGTTCCTGTTTTTACGCCGAGAGAAACGTCTTTGAGGTCTGCCCGGTGGCCTGTTCCGCTTGTGGCAACTGTTTCCATACATTCGAGAATGTAGTCCGTGGTTGATTTCGCAAAAACCCTGTCGCGCAAAACCGGCACATGAACGAATTCTTCTTTGCCTTCAAAATCCGTGATTTTATTGACGAAAGTGAGCTGGACAGGCACGCCGTCGTTTGCGATTGCTGTTGCGGCCTGAACCATCTGCAATGCGCTGACTGTGATTTCCTGGCCGATTGCAATGGTTGGTTTTGAGCGTGCTGACCAGAGGCGGTCGTTCGGATTCCTGAGAACGCCCGGAGTTTCGCCAGAGATTTCTGTGCCAGGCTTTTCACCGAATCCGAGCTGATGAAGTTTGGCAAGAAAAGGCTCTGAGTCAATTTTTTCGCTCATTTGGGCAAGCGCGTCATTGCATGAATATTTGAGTGCTTCGCGGGCTGTTTCCCATCCGTGATGGTCAAGACATGTGATTCGGATTGTCTCGCGGCCAGTTTTTTTGGAGAAAATGCCGTCGCAGAGGAAAATGTCTTTTGTGGTGATAGCCCCAGTGTCAATGAACGAGGCTACCGAGAAAATCTTGAATACTGAACCTGGCTCGTAACTGTCGCTCGCAGGCTTGTTCTTAAGCTCGGTTTTTGACGCGCTTGAAAAGTCGTTGAGGTTTGCGGAGGGCAAGCTGATGTAAGAAAGCACTTCGCCGGTTTTCGCTTCGGCTGCAATCAGCATCATGGATTCGGCCTGAGTGTCTTCCATTGCTTCGTGTGCGATTTTTTCAAGATTGGACTGCAAGTTTGCGTCGATTGTGAGATAAATATTTTTGCCCTGAACGACTTTTCCGGCTTCTTTTTGCGGCGGAAACAAAGTGTCTTCCATAGAATATTCGATTCCTGCTAGACCTTTGCCTTCTTTGCCGACAAAACCAATCAGCTGACTCGCAAGTTCGTTCTCCGGGTAAACACGCCCTTGCAATTTGTCAAATTTAACGACAGATGAAAAACCGTTGTGAGAGCAGGCTTTGCGCAATTCAGCGTAAGTGTTTGAGTCAATATTTTTTTTGATGTAGATGAATGAAGCGTTTTCTGATTTGGAAATGAGCGAGAGAATTGAAGATTCACTTTCGCCAATGATTGGTGCTATGACTTCTGCGAAATTTTCTTTGTTTTTGATTGACTGAGGAGATGCACCAAAGTCGTAGAATGCGGCCGGAACAGCCAGTGCCTTTCCGTTACGGTCAAGAATTGAGCCGCGCTGAACTTCGGCACGCTCCGTGAGTGGGGCAGGAGGCTCGGTGAAAGCAAAAAATCCGTATTCAACGATGACATAAGCCGACAAGAGGACTGCACAGACAATCAGAAAAATGAGAGGGCCTTTTTTGATGTAGCCGTTTACTTGCATAAAACCTTTCCAAGAATATTTCGCTCAGAGACGAAACCGTAAGTGCGGGAATCGACCGAAACTTCGTGATTATCCCCGATTGCGAGAATGTAGCCCTGAGGCACGCTGGCAGAATCTTTGAGATTGAGATATTGACTCTGACTCAAAGGAATCGAAAAATCCCCTGCCTTTAAAATATAATTATAATCGCTATCTGTTAAAATTTCTAGTTTATCTCCACCGAGCGCGACACATCTTTTTACAACTATTTTATTGTTATACAGGTAGATGACCACATCTCCTCGCTCCGGGCCTTTCCACTGGACTAAAAGTTTTTCACCGTAAGGCTCGCAGAGTCCGTAAGCACATTTTGAAACAAAAAGCCGCTCTCCGTCATTGATAGCCGGGAACATGGATTCGCCGGAAACCGTAAGAATTTCAAATACGAAAAGTTTGAGAATGAGTCCAAAAAGAAGCCCGATACAAACGATGAGACAGAGAATTTTGTTTTGGCGGGAGAATTTCACCCGCTCCGGAAGATTTTCCATGAAAATATTATAACGAAAATTTAATGGTTGTACGATAGACCGCAATTTTCTTATTTTGCCGTAACAGACTCAGAAGCAAGCTCTTCTTTGAGTGCAAGAACTTGCTCCAATGGGAGAGAGCAACAACGAGCAATTTCTTCATCAGAAAGTTTATTCAAGGAAAGAAAATTCTTCGCGTTGGCGATTTTGTTTGCTTCCGTTGCGTCTTCTGCGGCAATCCGCTTCTGCACTTCTATGAACTTATCCTGGTCCCATTCACCGAAAATCATGGACTGCTCCTCTTTGCTCAGATTGTTGAAGTAGTCGGTGAGCAACGGGCCTTGCCTGCACTTGTCCAGCGCGTACTTCGGCGGGTTCTTCTCACCTTTCCTCTTTCCTATTCTAGCATACTCCGTAAAATTTGAATATGCAAGTAACGCCTCGCATTTTTTGAGAATCGGGTGGTTCGCCTCTTTGTTGATGTTGTAGATTTTCACTGTCAGGTCGAGTGAGATGGATTCTGGCAAGGCTTTCAGCTCCGTAGATTCCTTGACATCCTTGAACGCGTCGGAAAGCTTCATGATTTTTTCCTGCGGATATGCCGCGTCGCCGTTGTAGAAGACATAACACTCAGGGCGGGGAAGCTTGATTTCCTTTGTGTTGTACTTGTCGTTGTCGGTGAAGAATCGGTTGTAGTGTGCGACCAAGTACTCCAGGCAGCGGAACGGCATGTTGTTGTTTATCGTGCTCTGGTGCTCAGCGAGCACGACGATGCTGCCGTTGATTTCCATCGAAACATCATTCTCGATGTTGTTGTAAACCACATTGTCCAACATGACGGGCTTGATTTCCACCTCGCCGATTTTGAAGTCCGTGTCGTGAATCGCGTTGTAGAGCGAAAGGAAATGCTCCTTCGCGTTCACATTGCGCCCGAACATGTTCACGAACAGCGAGCTTTTGTAGTCGCGCTTTTGGTTGTTTTCTTGATTTCTTTTCATAAACACTCCTGTATTTGTAAGCCTTATTTCTTACATATAGGTATTTCCAAATTTTTTGCATTTTTGGCAATGTAAATGAAAACTGGTCGGAAAAATCCAAAAAAAAATTGTGTCTGCTGCTGCGTGAGGGCGTGGAGCCACGCCGAAGGCGGCCACTGGACTGAGTGAGGAACGAAGTGACGAGCGAGGGAAGAGGCTGGAGCGAAAGCGAAATGGCGGAAGGCCCGACCCCGCGAAAGCGGGGGCACGCCCAAAAATAAAACTCCCCCATCCCTTATATTTATCACATAAAATTGGACAGAATGGATTTTGTGGTGTATTATTAAGATTATATTATAACTGCGCAAACCGAGCAAAATGCAAATAAACAGTCTCTTTCCGCGCTTGACGCTTATTTGAACCGCGTTTTCAAGCTGGCAATTCCGGCTCCGTCTATTGCCTCGGCGACTGAGGCCATTTATTTTACGGTGCTTAAGATTGCGGGCTGTTATCCCAAAATTCCGGCTGAATAACTTCTTCTAATTTTCTTAAATTCCGCTTTTTTTTCGCCGATAAAAGACTTATGGAGATAATTAGTTTTGTCGGTTCATCGGCGGCCGTTAAAAAAAGTTCATCCGGTAGTTTTACAATTCCTCGGCTGACTAAAAATGTCGCAAAAAATAGAGTTTTAAATTCTTCTAAGGGGGCGGTGTCTTCTTCTAGCTACACTGGCTTTGCTCCGTCTCTTGCTTCTCAGCCTGCGATTGCAATTGCTTTGGACAAAGCATACTCAAAAACTGAGCGGCAGTTTACTTTTGTTGGAATCACAAAAATTCTCTCCATTTTAGTGCTTTTTGCGGTTTTCGTGCTTGTTCCGTACACGATTTTCAATCTTCTTTCTTTTGTTGAGAATCACACGGCTCCGCTTGTCCTGGATGCAAGTTCCAATTATGAATTTGAGGCTTTGAGCGGGGCGATGTCACGCTTTGCTATGGTCGGATTGTCGGACAGAGTTGACGAAAACGGAAATGTTCTTGCTGAGGACGGCTCGGTTCTTACGGCTCAGAGCGTTGGAATCGGCGAGGCGGTGACTTTCCAGACTTACACCGTGCGCGCGGGAGATTCAATCAGCACGATTTCACGGAAATTCGGGCTTTCAAATATCTCGACTCTGATTGCTGTGAACGATATTTCAAATGTCCGCACGCTTCGTTCTGGGCAGAAATTACGGATTCCTTCTGTGGACGGCTTGGTTTACAAAGTTCAGGCCGGCGATACGCTCAATTCTCTTTCAGTAAAATATCATGTGAGTGTCGAGGAAATTCTTGATGCGAACGATCTTTCGAGCGAGACTCTTTCAAAAGGAAGTGAACTTTTCATTCCTGGCGCGAAAATGGATGCAAGCGAGCTGAAAAAGGCTATGGGCGAGCTTTTCTCATATCCGATTACAGCAAGCTGGAGGCTCACCTCAAAATTCGGGCCGAGAAAAGACCCGTTTACAGGCGTTGCTTCAAATCACACTGGAATCGACATGGCTTGTCCGACTGGCACGCCGATTAAGGCTGCGATGAGCGGAAAAGTTGTGTATGTCGGCTGGTCGAACATCTTCGGAAACTATGTGATTATCAATCACGGAAACGGATATCAGAGCTTGTACGGACACATGTCTCAGACTCTGGCGAAAAAAGGACAGGAAGTTGACCACAACACGAAGATTGGTCTGGTCGGCTCAACTGGCTATTCAACAGGCCCGCACCTGCACTTCACGGTTTACAAAAACGGAAATCTTGTTGACCCGCTTTCGCTCTTGAAAAAATGAGACTTCACGAATTGCATGAATTAGAAAAAAATCGTGTAAATTCGTGTTTTTATGTGATATAATACTTGTCAGAGGTTCGTTTATGGATTTTGTTTGCGTTTGTAATCATTGCGGAAAGACAATCGAGCGTGATTTCTTGTATTGTCCGTGGTGCGGCAAAGAAAACGCCGAACCAAGCGACAAAGCCGTCCTCGACAATGTTTTTGGCCAGCTCGAAAAAAAGCAGGCCAGCGACCGCTCTTCCCGAGTAAAGAAAATCGAATCAAAAATCGAAGAAATTGAACGTGGTTTAGACGGTTTCTTTGGTAAATAAAAAAGTCACACTGATTCGAGATTCCTACGGAATCTCTGTTTTGTGGTTTTGCGTAGCAAAATCGAATCTGTGTGGCAATATAATGGATTGCATGAACAGAAAGTTTGCGTTTTTATTATCAGCATTTCTCATTTCTAATTCCTCATTCCTCACTTCCCTTGCTGCTCAGGTCAAATTTGAAAATCCGCAGATAAATGCTGACAGCAAGTTTTTGTTCACCGTGAGTCACAATCTTGGCGGAACTATTCCTTATAAAACACTTTTTCTGGCTGATGCCACAAAGACCGATGCCACCAAAATCATCACCTGCTTTCCTGAGCGCATGGAAATGCTTGCGGGCGGCTCTGTACTTCAAGTCAGGAACCGCTACGGCTCAGCGCGATATTCTGTTGCCGATTCAACTTTGAGCTGGATTAGCCGCGAAGATTCAATTCCTGCCGATGCAAAGGCGATGCTCCCGCAGGCCGTAAGCCCCGACGGAAAATGGGCCTGCTATGTCAAAAAAACTGATGCCGCCACTGGAAAACTTTATCTCAAAAATATGTCCACGCTCGAAGAATTTCTTCTCAACGACAAATGTGACTTCGATTTTGATGAAGTTCCTGCAAAATGGGCTGGCGATGGAAGCGTGTTCGTATACGAAAAGGCGGGCAATCTTTACTTCGGCGACCCAAAGGCAGTTTATCAAAAAGTTCAGATGGACGAAGAATTCCGCAAAATCGGCGAGGGCACAATCAACTGCGTCACATGGGCTTCTTCAAAATATCTCATTTACATCAACCGGGATTTAGTCTACAAAATCAGCGCGAAAGAGCTTTACACCCGCACGCTTTATTCCCAGATGGTCGGAATCGGTATCGTAATCGGCAGACTACCGCTCGGATTCGATGGCCGCAAAGATAAATTCTGGGTCAACCCGCTCATAAATCAGATTGTAACAATCAATTCAAATTCTGTGATTTCAAGCTACCGCGTAAACGGAACGGCTTCTTCTTATCTTACAAGCGTTTATTCAAAGCCTTTCAAGGACATCAAAGGCTCGCCTGTTGATTATGACGTGTTTTTCTGCACGGACGGAAGTCAGATTCTCTGGGTCAATTTAATTGGCCTTGAGGACGGAAAGCGCAATTCCACGGTTTACAGGCTTTCCGATGAGCTTAAGGAACTTAACCGCGTCGAAAATGCAACGCACCCCCTTCTTTCTCCTGATGGCCGCAAGGTTGTCTTCGCTTCGCAAAAAATGGCTTACATCTACGATCTCGGCTCATGGTTCGAGCTTGGCAGGCTTTCCGGCGAGAATGTTTATTCTTATGTCTGGGGAAGCAATTCTCTTCTATATGTAGGTGGTGAATCCACTGTTCGCGAGTGGAAGCTTGCTGAGAACAACCGATTCCCGAACACTGGCCGGGTGCTTTTCCTTTCTGCGGCACAGGCTGCTTTCTGGAAACCGAATGCTGAGAACATCGTTTGTGCACAGAGCGCGAGTAACAAGGCAACTTTTTACGACTACGATTCTTTCAAAAATGTGTGGCAGGCGAGTGTCGAGGATTCCCGCACTTCATTCGAGTACATGAAAAAAGCCGAAGTTTCGGTCTATGCGGTTCAAAATGCAAAATATCGTGTTTACACGGGACTGACTGACAACAAGCTTTTTGAGAACGCCCTTTATATCCGAAATTTTGCAGGGAGCGGCACTTCTTACGCTGTTTACCCGGAAACTGTGAAGCCTGGCGATGAGCGCAAAAAAATTGCTTTGGTTTTCGATGCCTTGGACACAGCCGATGGACTCACGCACATTCTTGCGGTGCTTGCAAGCTATAACATCAAGGCGACTTTCTTTTTGAACGGAGAATTTATCCGCCGTTATCCATTGGAGTGCAAGCAGATTATTGAAAGCGGGCACGACTGCTGCTCCATGTATTTTTCTACAGCTGATTTGACCGAAAAGGGCTTTATCATTGACGAAGAGTTTATCCGCCGTGGTTTGGCTCGTAATGAAGATGAATTTTATGCGGCGACCGGGCGGGAACTTTCGCTTTTGTGGCACGCTCCTTTTTACAAGGCAAATGCGCAGATAAAAAAGGCTGGCGAGGCGAGTGGCTACCGTTACATTGAGGCAGGACGGCTTTCCTTGGACTCTTACACGCTCGAAAAGGCCGCGGACGGCAACAAATGGTATCTTGGAGCAAAAGATTTGGTCAAACTCTATGTCGATGCGGCTTCCCCGAACATGATTATTCCGATTAATGTCGGAATTTCTGACGGAACCCGCACGGATTATCTTTACGAAAAACTATCGCTACTGATTGGAAACTTCTTGGATTTAGGCTACGATTTTACTCTGGTCAGGAATATAAAATAAAAAAAGGAATTTTGTATGGCACAGAATACAATCGGAACAATTTTTAAAGTAACAACCTTCGGAGAAAGTCACGGAGCTGGCTTGGGCTGCATCGTTGACGGCGTTCCTGCCGGAGTCAAAATCGACGAGGCCCGCATTCAGGCCGCTTTGGACAGACGAAAGCCGGGGCAGAGTTTTGGCGGCAAGAACAATGCTTCAGTCACAGCACGCAAGGAAGACGACAAGGCTCAGATTTTGAGCGGAATTTTTGAAGGCAAGAGCGAAGGCACTCCGATTGGAATCGTGATTCAGAATACAAGCCAGCATTCAAAAGATTACGGAAACCTGGCTACGACTTTCAGACCTGGACACGCGGATTTTTCTTTCTATTCAAAATATGGCTTCCGTGATTACAGGGGCGGTGGCCGATCAAGCGGGCGCGAGACTGCGGCACGAGTTGCGGCTGGTGCAATCGCGCTCCAGGTGCTTGAATCTTTGGGCGATATCAAAATTACGGCTTACACAGAACGGGCGGCTGGCGTTTCTATCGGCAAAGTAGATTTTTCTGAGATTGAGCAGAATGCTCTGCGTGCGCCGGACAATGAAGCCGCTGCCAAAATGAACGAAAAAATCGAAGAAATCAGGGCTAACAAAGACAGTGCGGGTGGAATCATTGCCTGCCGTGTTTCGGGGCTTCCAGCTGGATTGGGCGAGCCGGTTTTTGGAAAGCTCGATGCCGAACTTGCCAAAGCGATTTTGAGCGTTGGTGCTGTCAAAGGAATTGAATTTGGAGCCGGTTTTGCTGCCGCAGATTTGACTGGCAGCGTAAACAACGACAATATGCGTGTTGCCAGTGACGGAAAAGTTAAATTTGAAAGCAACAATGCCGGCGGAATTATCGGCGGAATCTCAAACGGAAACGATATTTTCTTCCGTGTCGCCGTAAAGCCTGTTCCGAGCATTTTCCAGAGCCAGAAGACAATCAGCGTTGACGAGGCAGGCAAATACACTGACTGTGACCTCGTGATTGAAGGCCGGCATGATGTGTGCCTTTGCCCGCGAATTGTGCCTGTAATCGAAGCAATGACGGCGATTGTCCTTGCGGATTTGATGCTTCAAAACCGCGCAAGCCGAATCTAAAGTCTCCAGCTTACGAGTGCGCCCAACATTCGGCCGAATGGGTTTGCTTTTGCGTAGCTTCTGTCTGCTACCAAAGGCACTGTTTCCAAAACGGTATCGCCTAGTTTGTACTGAATCTGGCCGTAGGCTTTTCCCATCTCCACGCCGCCATATATGAACTTTGGAACATTTACCGTGGCAGTTACATTTTTTGCATCATCAAGGGCTGTCGGGCCGGAAATGTGCGGTACCGTGACAGGCATATTCCAGGCAGGAACAAGTTTTACGAATCCACCGTTAGTATTTTTTGAGCCAAGCGACGGAATTGCGTAGAATTCAGGAAGATTTTCCCGCGGATTGAAATCGGCGAAACTCTGGAAAGCCCATTCCATCATCTCTGTTCCGTCGTGAACCCTGCCAGCATTTCCTTGCTTTGTTCCGACACCAGTTCCCATCATCGTGACTGAAATATATCGCACGCCGTTTCGTTTTGCGGTGAGCGCGAGATTGTACCGGCTTTCATAGATGAATCCTGTTTTGATTCCATCGCAGCCTTCCATTACGCCCAAAAGCGGATTCGTGTTTTTCTGATAAATCGCGGAAGAATCGCCTCTGTCTTTTTGCCAGCTCGGAAGATTCTTTTGAAGCGGATATTTTATGCTTGGTGAGGAATGAAATTCTTCGACTGATTGCGGAAATCGTTTGATGTATTCACAGCAGAATGCTGCGAGTTCGCGAGCTGTAGTAAGATTGTTCTCGTCATAACCGCTTGGCTCGACAAAATGCGTGTGAGTAAGCCCAAGTGCCTCACATTCTTCATTCATTCTGGCGACAAAAGCCTTTGTGCTTCCAGAAATGTAATCAGCGACGGCGAGTGCGGCATCATTTCCAGAAGCAACCGCAAGGCCTTTTAAAAGCTCCCTTAAAGTGACTATCTGCCCCTGCCCCAGAAACATCAGCGAGGCATCGGACGGCATGTTGACAGCCCAACTTCGCTCCGGCAGTGGAACCACATCGTCAAGGGAAACCTTGCCTTCAGCGACGTCCTTAAAAACAATATACATTACAAAAAGTTTTGCGATGGACGCCGGAGGAATGACAGCGTCGGCATTTTTTTCATAGAGAACGCAGCCGTTTGAGGCATCAATGAGTATTGCAGAACCTGCCCAAACATCAAGATTTGCCTTTGAAACTGAATAAGGCAGTTCCTTTAAAATTGAAGTGCGTTTTTCCGGGTAAAGAGAATTGAGAAGCGCAGAAAATTCTCTTTCCTGATCCGTTGAGAGAGGACGAACATTCTCGATTTTTGTAAAAGATGAGGAATAGGAAATAAATGCGAAAAGCAGAGCGCAGAAAATGATGATTCCGAGAACAGAAAGTACGAAAGCCTTTCCGAATGTGGACATCCGCATAAAAGTCTTGAAAATATTCCCTAGTTTTTTTGATTCAGCTGATTTCTCTGATTTTTTTTGCTCAGCCGGCTTTTTTTTATTATTTTTAGTTTTTTCAAAATCTTCGTCTAAGTCTGAAATATATTTGATTTCCATGCTTAAAATTATAGCAAAAATTAAAAAAAAATTAAATTCCTAAGTTCCTTCATTTTTCCCGGTGATTGATTCACGCGATTTTTTTCTATTATAATATTCCCCATGTCTAAAGCACTTTTGATTTCATTTTTGGTTTCGATGGTTCCTTTGATTGAGCTTCGCGGCGCGATTCCTATTGGCGTGGGGATTTTTGCCGCTCAGAACATTGAGATGACTCCGTTTTCGCTCGTTCTTCTTTTTGTCACTTGCATGGTCGGGAACATGCTCCCGGTACCGATTATCTTTTTGTTCGCACGAAAATTCCTGGAATGGGGACAGAATCAAAAACTCATCGGCGGTATCTGCCGTTTCTTCCTCCAAAAAGGTCATCGTGGCGGTGCAAAATTGCAAGAAAAGGCGGGCAGGGGCTTGTATTTCGCGCTCTTTTTGTTCGTAGGAATCCCGCTGCCGGGTACTGGAGCTTGGACAGGCACTCTCGCGGCAAGTCTTCTCGATATGAACTGGAAAAAGACCTGTATCGCGGTAATCTCAGGCGTTCTTCTTGCAGGAATTATCATGATGTCGCTCTCGCTGATTGGAGCAGGCGTTGCGGGCGGCGTTTGAGCCCGCAGAGAGGGTGACGGAAAACGCGAAGCGTTTGTAGTCAGGGGGAGACTTCCCCCTTTATATTTTGTATAATTTCCGTATGTCACGAGAAATCGAACTCAAAGTTCCGCTCACTTGCGAGCAGTTTGACCGAATCGAAAAAATCCTCACCAAAAAAGAACAACTTTCTTCTATTAAAATACGCGGTTTGTCTCATATTCTCAAATCTGACGAATATTTTTCCCGCTACCACACTCACGAGGAACGGATTAAGAACAACGAGCTTCGTGTAATCAGGCTTCGCACCGAAAATGACGGAAATGGCGAAAAGGCATTTTTCTGCATCAAGCGAAAGTCAATCGAAAACGGCGTGGAGTTCAATTCCGAAAAAGAAACTTTTGTCGAGGATTCGGATGTTCTCCGTGCTTTTTTTGAGGCGAGCGGATTTATCAAATGGTTCGAGAAGAAAAAGGACGCGATTTCTGTTTACGCAACTCTTTCGGAAAAGCCGGATTTTGAGGCGCACCTGGAGCTTGAGAAGGTCAATTCTCTTCCGTATATTGAAATCGAGTACACAAAAGAAGATTTACCCGCTGACCAGGTTCGTGCCAGCCTGGAGCAGATTTTGCTTGCCCTCGGAGTTGACCCCAAAAAGAGGGATTCCCGCTCCTGGGCAGATATTTTGGAAAGTTGAAAGTGGAAAACGAAAAGTTGAAAATGATGTTGACTTTTTAAATTAATATGATATATTTGTGATAAAGGAAGCGCACCACAGCAATGTGGCTGAACCTCCGTAAGCTAATTGTTAGAAAAGCCTACTTGAGTGGAAGTCAGTGTAGGCTTTCTTTTTTTCTACTTGCTGTCTCTATCTTTTTTTGCGAGAGCCTTGCATATAGCAAAGACAAACGATACAACCGTAACAATAGTTGTCACAACTGTACAAAGAAGCATAATGCTTTCGTATCCTGTCAACGCAGGCCTCCTCGTTCTAATGAATTCGGAGGTTCAGCCTACCACCACCGTGGTGCAATTGTAATATACTATATAAATGTATAATTTACAAGTCTTGTTACTAAATCAATTCCATCAAATTTGAACAGCTTGTATCGCAGATTTCCAGAATCCTTTCCCAGTCTGTCAGCGGCGGTTCGGTCCGCTCTTCATCGCTTGCATCGTAGACGGCGCACACTTTGAAGCCTGCTTTGTGGGCTGTTCTGATTGCGTGGAGTGCGTCTTCAAAAACGACTGATTCTTCTGGTTTTGCACCGCATCTTCTTGCGCTTTCCTCAAAAATCAGCGGGCTTGATTTTGACGTGTTCAAGTCCAGGCAGGTAATGATTTCCTTGAAGTATTTTTCGCAGTCGAGGCGTTTCATGCAGGCAAGAACGCAGCTTCTTTCGGTGGCAGTGGCGAGCACGCAGGGGATTCCTTTTTCGTTCAGTTTTTCAAGGAATTCTCTTGCACCTTCTTTTAGTTCAAGGCTTTCAGCATAAAATTTCATGATAAGTTCTTTGACTTCCACGCCGATTTCTTCAATAGTTTTTTGTACGCCGTATTCATCAATAAAATACTGTGCTGTCTCAACCATGTTCAGGCGTTTTACGTTGTCCCACAAATCTTTGCGCGGGACTTTGCCAATGCTTTCGAGGTAACGGTCTGCGATTGTGTGCCACATTGGCATTGAGTCCAGAATCGTGCCGTCCATGTCAAAAATTGCACATTTCATGTTGTCTAAAATTGAATTTTTCATGGAGGAGAGTATAGCGTAAAACAAGGAAAATTTGTCAATGGAATTGGTTTATTTTTCTGCCTGACATACGATTTAAGTTTAGTAATGGTTATTTTTTGCTGAAAATATTATGCTTTTAGTTCTTCTGCTGCCGTGTGAATCATTGCTGTAATCGGTTTTAACAGTTCGGGCGGAAGAGACTCCAGTTCCAATGTAATATTTTTGTATTTTCGGTATATCTCAAAATCTTCATAAATATGCTGTTCTGGATTTGTGGAACTTGTTCCTGTTACTAAAAATTCCACAGTCGTGTCTAATGCGTGTGCCAATTTAACCGCAATTTCAGCATTTGGAATAATTGCACGACTGTCTAGATATGAATCAAGAGTTCTCTTGTTTATTCCTGTCAGAACAGATAATTCCTTTGTGCGTAAATCCTTATATTCAATTAAATCTTTAAGATTGTCCCTGAACATATCAGTAGAATACCATTATTTTGGTATAATTTTGTTGCAAAAACTAAAATAATAGTATACGATAAAAATGTAAAAATATTGGGATAATATAAGGAGAATGTTATGGACGAATTTGTTGAACGTTTGGCTGGAATCGGAATCCCCGCGTTGGTATTTCTTATTATCATGAGTACTACAGGATTAGTAGGTGCGGCAGCTATAACAGCTGCTCTGTCCTTGCTTGGTCCGGGTGGAATGATTGGTGGAATTATTACTTTGATAGTGATTGGAGCTGGTTCGTCACTAATTGCGAAGTATGGTTATTCTGCTATTATTATGGCAACTTGTAAAAAAATTATGCAAAAAGAAAACCTTACGGAAGATCAAATGTGTGAGAAAATTGAAAAATATCCAATTACAAAAGCATTAAAAGAAAAAATAAAAGCTAAAATTCGAGAAGCAACAAAACGGAGTGGTGAATAAGATGATAAAAGCAATAAGCTTTTTCAATGAAAAAGTTTATTGCTCTTTATATTAAAAACTTGGAGAAGCATATATGTCGGAAACATTGACAATCTATGATGTTTGTGAGGATACTTCAATTCGCGAAAAAGTTCATGATGCAGGAAAATTCTTGTTTCTTTCTTGGGGAGAAGGATTTTCTGATATAAAATATCGTTTGTATGGTTTTAGAGTTCAATATCCAAGTGGCGATATAAAATACTTTGAATATTTTAGAACTAAACTTGTATTTCGGAATAACCCGGTTGGTACTGGTGGAACGGAATTCCCTGAAAAAGAGGTAAATTCTATCAAACGGGCAAGTGTATTGCAGTCAATTATAAACGACTTAGAGCGGGATGGTTATTCTGTGATGGCAGATCAACTTTCATTATTTATGAATGACAAAATACCGATGCTCATTATTCAGAAGTAATAGCATAAAAAACTGGAGGGTAGAAATGAACTTGAAACCAGACATAATCGAAAAGAGTGAAAGTCTCATCGACAATATCAATGATAAAACACTGCCAGATATTCAAGCGACTCTCAAGAATGTGAATGAGATTTCTGGAAGAGTGAACAATGGTATTCTTACCGAAGTACAGAAAACACTTGAATATACGAACGAAATGATTTCAAGAGTAAACAAAATCCTGCCTGTGGTCGTTGTTGCTTTGAGTCTTGTTGCAGTCGCGGCACTCGGCACTTTTGCAGGTGTACTTGTGCTCTTGTTCCGATAATGCAGAAAGTCTTCTTACACCAACGCAATCTGCACTTTCTTTCCAAGCACGGCCGCAAAGCGTTCGAGAATTCCTATTGAAGTGTTGTGCGTAAAACTAAGTACATTATCAATGGCAGTGCGAGAAGTGTGCATTTTTTTTGCCATTGCGGACTTAGAGATATTCTGCCGCTTCATTTCTTCTTCCAGCTGGAGAGCTATGAGGCGTTTTGTTGCAAGTTCCTGTGCTTCCTCATAAAGCCCCTGTTCAATCATAAAATCGTCAAAATCCTGTCCGATGCCTTTCATTTGTTCATTTCCTTGAACAGTTTTAATCTGTTCTGCGCGGTTTCAAGTTCTTTCTGCGGGGTTTTTTGTGATTTCTTTACAAATCCATGAAGCAAAATCATAATATTTTCGGCAATTGTAAAGAAGATTCTGCAGATTCCATCCGTTATGGTCACTCTGATTTCCCACAAATCAGTCTCCATTTTTCTGACAAGTGGCAAACCCATCGGAAAGCCTTTTTGTACTTCAAATATTTTCGCACCGACTTCTCGTTTATCATCTCGCGAAAGAGTTAAGATAAAGTCTCTGCAAGGTTGATTTCCCTGTTCGGTTTGAAAAAATGCTGTAGCTAAAGGATGTTCTCTTTCCATACATTAGTTGTATATTATATTGTGCGATTTGTCAACATTTCTTTTCTTTGTAAAAATTAAGTGATACCTCTGATGTTTGTACGAAATAGTGCGAAGAGCGAAAAAAAAACGAAAGCCTCATCGACAACATCAATAACAATACTCTGCCTAAAATCCGATAATCTCAAGCGGGTGTTGCGGGCGGCGTTTGAGCCCGCAGAGAGGGTAGCGACCAACAAAGTGGGCGCGTAGGGAGAAACTTCTCCCTTCCTTCATATTAAATTGAATTTTTCATGGAAAAAGTATAACCTATTTTCATTAAACTTGTTTTATATTTTAGAATAAAAACTTGCAAGGAAAATCACAAAAATGATTGAAGTTTCACATCTCTCTAAACGCTTCGGCGAGTTCAAGGCTGTCGATGATGTCAGCTTTTCTATTCCGACGGGGCAGATTGTAGGTCTTTTGGGCCCGAACGGTGCCGGAAAATCAACCACAATGCGAATGATTACCGGCTTTTTTAAGCCGACCAGTGGCACAGTCCTTATCGACGGAATCGACATCACTCAAAATCCTGTCGAAGCCAAGCAGAAAATCGGTTACATGCCGGAGTCTGCTCCTCTTTATGCTGATATGATTGTTGAGGAATATCTTCGCTATGTGGCTCTCATGCAGAATCAAAATGCAGACGAAAAAATCCCAAAATTGTGCGAGGAATGTGGGCTCAAAGAAGTCATGCACAAAAATATCTCGGAGCTTTCACGCGGTTACAAGCAGCGAGTCGGCCTGGCTCATGCTCTCATGAATGACCCGGAAATCTTGATTCTGGACGAACCGACCAGCGGCCTTGACCCGAACCAGATTGAGGATGTCCGCTCTCTTATCCGCGAAATCGGAAAAACACGAACTGTAATCATCTCAACCCACATTTTGAGCGAAGTAGAGATGCTTTGCGGCAGGGTTATCATCATTTCAAAAGGCAAGGTTGTTGCCGACAGTCCTACAGCCGAGCTCCGCGAGCGATACGGACACTCAGAGACTGTCTACATTCAGCTTGACGGAACCGGTGAAAATGAAGCAAAAGAAGCAATTTCTTCTATAGATTCAGTAGATTCTTGCACAGTAACCGAAGGCGACAAGATTGAAGTGGCTCCAAATGCAATTTCACTTCTTGTGAGCGCAAAAGACGGCAAGGAAATCCGTCCGGAACTCTTCCGTCTGTGCGCAGGCAAAAACTGGACAATCTACGAACTGGCCGTCCGAAAGAACAGTCTCGAAGACATCTTCCACGGACTTACAGTGGAAGAAAAATAGTTCCTCACAGAGCTTGGGAGGACACAGAGGTATTTGATTTTATGAAAATATCTCTCTGTGAACTCTGTGCTCTCTGTGAGAAATTTAAAACATGGAGTTTTTATGAAACAAACTTGTTCATCAATCGTAATATTCAAGCGCGAAATAAAAGCGTATTTTGCAAGTCCTATTGCTTACATTGTTACGGGGCTTTTTTTGCTGGCTTCGGGATTTTTGTTCTTTAATACATTCTTCCTGAATAATCGTGCCGAGCTGAGGCAGTTCTTCGGGCTTTTGCCGATTGTGCTTTCTTTCTTTATTCCGGCTCTCACCATGCGTCTTCTTGCCGAAGAAAAACGAAGCGGTTCTTACGAGACTTTGCTCACTCTTCCTGTTACAGAAGTTGAGATTGTCCTTGGAAAATACCTTGCGGCTTTCGTGGCAGGGGCAGTGATGCTTGTTCCGACCCTTTTCTATGCAATCACATGTTTCATTTTCGGAAAGCCGGATGCAGGTCCGATGATTGGTGGTTATCTTGGCGCGCTCTTTTTGATTGCTTCTTTTTCTGCAATCGGTTTGTTCGCTTCAAGCCTTACCAAAAATCAGATTATCGCTTTTTTCATTGCATTCGCAATCTGTATCGTCATCACTCTGATTTCAAGCTTCTTGATTTTCATGCCTGCAAGCGTTGTTACATTCTTCAATTTCTTCTCTGCAGAATCTCACTTCGAGTCAATTTCACGAGGAATCATTGACTTGCGAGACCTTGTTTACTTTATCTCGCTTACAGCTTTGTTCTTCGTTTTGACCGTTGAATCTCTTAAATCAACAGGGGAGGCTCGCTAATTCTTATGAAAAAGTTCATCAATTACCTTAAAAGCCCGAAGAGCGACTTCTTTTTGTTCGTTCTTCTTTTGATTTTCGCCAATCTGGTCGTTTCACGCTCTTATTTCCGAATCGACCTCACGTCCCCAAAGTCTTACTCGCTTTCAAAAGGTAGTGAGCAGGTTGTAAAAACTTTGGAAGAGCCACTTTCGGTCAAAGTCTTCTTCAGTGACAACTTGAATGCACCTTATTCAAGCGTTTATCAGTATATTAAAGATATTCTGGTTGAGTACAAGTCGGCTGCCAACGACAATTTCAGCTATGAATTCGTTGACATGAAAAAGCCTGAAAACGAGCGCCTTGCCAGCACTTACGGCTTGAACCAGATTCAGATTCAGGAACTCAAAAACAATGAAGTCGGAATGAAGCGCGTCTGGATGGGAATTGTTCTCCTTTACGCAGACCGAATCGAAACTTTGGACGCACTCACTTCAACAGACGGCTTGGAGTACCGAATCACCACAACAATATCTAACATGGTTTCAACTACAAGCGCACTTTCAGGACTTTCTGGAGAGGTAAAACTCACTTTGTACGCTTCAAAAAAACTTGCTGATTTCAAAATCATTGGTTTCTCTCAGATGGAAGATGAAATCCGCTCAGCTTTGGCCGAAGTAAACAAAAAGAACAAGAATCGAATTTCTTTTGCTTCTATTGATCCTGCTCCTGCTGAAATCCCGGAGCTTGTTGAAAAATATGGAATCCAGAGCCTCAACTGGAACGACCCGAACCTCGGAAGCGGAACTGGAGCTGTCGGCCTTGTGCTTGAATACGGCGAAAAAGCAACTCTCTTCCCTGTAAAAATGTCACGCGATTTCTTTGGCCGCAATATGATTACAGGCCTTGAAGATTTGAATGTTCAAATTGAAGAAAGCCTTAAGTCAATCGTTTCAAAATCACAGGAAATCGGCTACATCACAGGTCACGGCGAGCTTGAACTTGAAGGACAGTCTCAGTACGGCCAGCCTACACAGTCAGTTTTTGCTAAACTCCTTTCAGACCGCTACACTCTCAAAGAAATCAAACTTTCAGAAGAAGAAATCCCGCAGAAATATGCGAGCGTAATCATCAATGGCCCGAAATCTTCATTCACAGACGAGGAACTTTATAAAATCGACCAGTATGTTTTGAAGGGCGGAAATCTTCTTGTTTTCGTTGATCCTTTTGAAGAAAAACAGTCAAATCCATATTCTCAGCCGACTTATGAACCTGTAAACACAGGCCTCGAAAAGAATCTTGAAAAATTCGGCGTTGCTGTCGGTAAAAAATATGTTTACGATTTGAACTGTTTCAGCCAGACCGATCGTCAGTATGGAAAGATGAATTTCTACATCGCTCCGATGATGCAGAAAAACACTCTCGAACAGAAAAATCCGATTACAAAAAATTTGGGCTATGTGATTTTCTTCCAGAACGCACCGCTTGATATTTCTGCCGCAAAGAAAAATTCGAACGCAAAGGTCACGGTTCTTGCAAAATCTTCAAAAGAATCATGGACAGTTGACTCAAACATCAGCCCGGATCCGCGCTTTATCTCCGTTCCGAGCGACAAATCAACAATGGCGAGCGAAAATCTTGCTGTTTTGGTTGAAGGCAAATTCTCTTCTGCTTTCAGCGGAAAACCGGAATCAAAAACAGCTGAGGGCGAGAATGTCGAGAAAAAGGCTGAGGCCGACAATGCACAGAGTTCAATTTCTTCAAACGAACATTTGTCAAAATCAGTTCAGAATTCAAAAATCATCGTAATCGGAAGCTCTATCTTGGGCGGTGCTACAATTCCGATGTTCAACAACGCACAGCTTCTGGATGCTGAAGGAAATCAGCCGGTCTCAATGTTCATTCGTAACGCTGTTGATTATCTTAACGGTGAAGAAGATTTGTGTACGATGCGCACGAAAGGCTTGTCTTTGAACACTCTCACTGTAAAAAGCGTTGCGGCTTCAACCGTTGCAAAATACTTCAACGAAATTGGCCTTGTTGTGATTGTAGCTGTTTGTGGACTTCTTGTATTGCTCAAAATTAAAGCCAAAAAACGGGCAATCCGAGAGCGATACAATCCGAATGACAGCAGGATTGAAAAATAAACCACAGATTAACACAGATGTACACAGATTAGCTATGCATGATATACGAAAATCTATCGTGTAAGATGAAAGACCTTCGATTTAGAAAATATATAATCTGTGAAAATCTGTGACATCTGTGGTTCTATAAAAAGGAGTTTATTATGAACAAAAATATAAGACTTAGAAAACTGATACTATCTGCTGCTGTGGCTGTTCTTGCTTTGATTTACATCGTGCAGCTGATTTCTGGAAGCCGCTCCAGCGCAAAGAATTTTGTGATTGACAAGACTTTTGACACGATTGAGATTTCTTCTTCTGAAAACGGAAATGTCAGCCTCAAACGATACGGTGATTTTTGGAAAGTAAACGACGAGGAAGCTGATTCTGCAAAAGCGAAGTCAATTTCTGATGCGCTCATTTCAATCAAAACTTTGAGCGTGATTTCAAAATCATCAAGCGAGGATGCAATCGAACGATACGGATTCACGGATTCGCAGAAAATCACTGTAAAAGTAAGCGACAACGGAAAAGAATATCTTAACCTTGAAATCGGAAAAGATGCGGTTGGCGGTCAGCAGAACTACATCCGCATAAACGGAAAAGGCGAAATCTACCTTGCAAGTGGTGCTTTGCGACAGAAGTGTTCCGTCAAGGCAGAAGACCTTAAAAAGCCGGTCGAAGAGCCTAAGCCGGAAAAAGCCCCGGCCTCTGAGACAGCTGCTCCAGAAGTTGCTCCGAGCGTGTAAATAATTGATTTTTGAAAGCCGTTCCTTTTTGGGAGCGGCTTTTTTACGCTTGATTTGCAAAATATTCTCAAATTTGATGTAGTCGATTCTTGAAAAAATCACTATATTTATTCTGTTAGGAGTTTAAAATGGCAAAAAAACTTACCCCAATGACATTGCTCTGTGGTTATCTCGGCGCAGGTAAAACCACATTGCTTAATAAAGTTCTCAACAATCAGGAAGGCTACAAGGTCGCTGTTATCGTAAATGATATCGGTGAAGTCAATGTTGATGCAAAATTGATTGCTGATGGCGCAAAAATCACTGACACAAGCGACATCGTTCCTCTTACAAACGGATGTATCTGTTGTACACTCAAGAGCGCACTTGCTCAGAATATCGAAAATCTTATCAAGACTGGCAAATATGATTACATCATGATTGAGGCTTCTGGCGTTTGTGAGCCAATGCCAATCGCTCAGGAACTTGAATTGATTAAAAATGGCAAGCTTGACAATGTTGTAGGCGTTGTTGATGCAGCCCGCCTTGTTGACGAATTTGCTGGCGGAGACAAACTCCTTGCCAAAGACAAAATCGGCGAGGAAGATATTGAATCGCTTCTGGTTCAGCAGATTGAGTTCTGCTCAACTCTCGTAATCAACAAAAAGGACTTGGTAACAGAAGATCAGTTCAAGAAAGTCCGCAAAGTTATCGAAGTTTTGCACCCAGGTGTAAAAATCATCGAGACAAGTCACGGTGATGTTCCAGTTGCAGATATTCTTGCTACAGGAAGTTTCGATTTTGAGAGCGTCTATGCTAGTGCAGGCTGGTGCAAACAGCTTGAAGAAGGCGAAGTTGACGATGATGACGAGGACGAACACGAACATCACCATGATCACGACCACCCGGAACACGGAGAGGAAGGCCATGTCTGTGACGAGCACTGTGAACACCACCATGACGATGATGATGATGATGACCATCACGAAGGACACGACCACCACCACCATCACCACGAGCACAAACATGACGGAGACAGCGGTGCCGATGAAGACGAGTACGGAATTGGAACATTCATTTACTACCGCCGTAAGCCGTTTGACCGCCAGAAGCTCGACGAATATGCTAACAAATGGCCTCGCAACATCATCCGTTGCAAAGGCTTGCTCTGGTTCAGCGATGAAGAAGAAATGGCTTATGTCTTTGAGACAAGTGGACGACAGATTCAGGCCGGCTACTCAGGACAATGGATTGCCTGTGCTCCAAAAAAAGAGCAGGAAGAAATCCTTGCTTCTAACCCACAGATTAAAAAAGAGTGGGATGAGACTGTCGGCGACCGCATGGTAAAACTCTGCATCATCGGTCAGAATCTCGACAAAAAACAGATTTCCGCAGAACTGGACGCTTGTCTGGCATAAGGCAAATGTAGAAAATTAGTTCTACTTAGATAAAAAATGACCAATGGGACGTAGATGAAAATTAAGGGGGTACCCTCGTAGGGAGTTTCCTTGATTTTCATCGTCACTGGGACCCATTAGTCATTTTTTTGTTTAATCAGCTGTTAATTGTTATGCGTTTTCTCTTGCGAGTTTTGAAATCTCGTCGGCCATTTTTTCGAGCGGAACTTGCTTTTGGACACCGCCCAGCTCGTAAGCAACCTTTGGCATACCGTAAACGATTGCCGTGGCTTCGTCCTGACCGAGAGTCCATGCACCTTGCTTGCGCATTTCGGCAAGCTCAACCGCACCATCTTTACCCATACCAGTCATGATTACGCCCAAAGCCCTGTTCTGATAAACTTTGGCGACAGACTCAAACAGTACATCGGCAGAAGGTCTGTGTCCATTTCGCTGAGGCTCCTGTGAAAGCCGGAGCATTTTTTTTCCAAGATTTGTCTGCTCGACATAGATGTGATAGTTGCCCGGTGCAATATAGATGTTGCCGCTTTCGATTGGCTCATTATCCTCTGCTTCTTTTACATTGAGCGCGCAGATTTTATTGAGCGAATTTGCGAATTCTTTTGTGAAGCCCGCAGGCATGTGCTGTACGACGAGAACTGGCTGCTTTAAGTGCGGGTCAATCATCTTGAATACATCGCGGAGTGCGTTCGGACCGCCAGTTGAAATACCGATCGCAATGACTTCGATTTTGCCAGGTTTTCTTAGAGGTTCAATTACGGCCGGCGCTTTTGGTCCGGAAGATGCAAGGAATGAAGATGTGTTTGCCTGAGAAGCGGCAGATTTGTTCGCAAGGAATTCTTGTGCTTTTTCTTTGCCCATTGCGGTAGCAAGTTTGCGTTCTACGAGACGGTCTGAGCCGAGATTTGAGAAGAAATCGCTTCCTCGAACCTGCTTTCCGTGGCGGCGTGCATAAGAACCACCATAAGAAGCGATAAGTTCAATAAGCCTGTCAGAAACTGAGCTGATGTCGGCAGAAATAGAACCGTTTGGCTTTGTGATGAAGTCGGCTGCGCCTAATTCGAGACATTCGATTGTTACGGCAGCTCCCTTTTCGGCAATGCTCGAAAGGATGATGACAGGAACGTCAACTTTGTTCTGTTTGCGCCAACGCAGGAATTCAACGCCAGTCATTTCTGGCATTTCAATGTCGAGGACGATTACATCTGGCTTAAAAAGAGCCAGTTTGTCAACGAGGAATTTTCCGTTCATCGCTTTGCCGGCGACAGACAAGCCCTCTGTTTCTTCGATAACACGAGAAATCAAATTGCGCATGAGCGCAGAGTCATCACAAATTGCTACTGAAATATCTTCCATGTAAAATCCTCCCTTTGATTGAGATTAGACTTGTTTTTGATACAGACAAGCCCAATCCGTCTTCAAGAATTCAAATTTGGTGTCCATTCCAAACAAACTTTCTGAGTGCCCGATGAACAGATAAGATTTTGGAGCCATTGAATTCCAGAAGCGATCGATTACATTCTTTTGCGCAGGCTCATCAAAATAGATGAGAACATTTCGGCAGAATACAACATCGAGGTTCCTTGCACCTGAATCGTTGCGAAGATTATGGTAATCGAATTTGATAGTCTGCATAAGTTCAGGTTTTACCTGATAGCCGCGGTCATTTTTTGTGAAGAAGCGGTCAAGATATTTTTGCGGAATACCTGTAATTCGTGCTTCGGGGTAGAAACCAGCCTGACCAGTCATAAGACATTTGAGTGAAATGTCAGATGCCGTGATTTGAAATTTGTATGGCGGAGGGAGCACATCTGCGAGAATCATTGCTATTGTGTATGGTTCTTCGCCAGTTGAACAGCCCGCACTCCAAATCCTGATAGTTGTGTCGCCTGTTTTTTTCTTGTTCTCGATAACATGAGGAATTACATAATTTACAAGCGCATCAAAATGCGGCTGGTTTCGGAAGAATCGCGTAAGGTTTGTCGTAACAGAGTCGAGCATGATTTTCATCTCTTCTTTGTTAGACATAACAAGACGATAATATTCTTCGATAGAGTCCAGCTGCTTTTCTCGTAACTTCTCCTTCAAACGGCTGTCGAGAATCGAGCGGTTCGTAGCCGAGAAGGTGATTCCGCTTTCGTCATAAATGACTTTTCGGAACATATCAAATTCTGCATCGGTTAATAAATCTGCCATAGATAATATTATACACCCTTGTTTTTGAATTGTAAATAAAATTAAATTTATGTTAAAAAATCTTTATGGAAAGCAAACAAATTGAAACAAATAAATATTATATGGTAGAATCTTATTCAATAATGAAAAAATCGTACTTCTTGCTGTTTATGATTTCCATGTTGTTCTCATTTTCTTGCTCGCTGAATTACTTGAACGGCGAGAATTCCGAAGACTCAACACCTGAATTCTGCTTTAAAAATGCTTCTTATCAAAAATTCGAGGATAATAAAAAAAAGGTTTCCCTTAAGGCCGAGCAAATGGAGCAGTACAAGATTGACGGAGCTGTGTTTGCCAAAAATGCCAGCTTTGAGACTTTTGATTCGGAAGGTAAGCCTGAGACCGAAGGACAGTGCGATTTAGTTTCAGCAAATACCCAGCGGAAGATTTACACTTTGTATGGAAACATCAACCTCACGCTTCCAAAGCAGGAAATGACAATCTGCGCGGATTCTTTAAATTTCAACAAAAAAACAGAGCAGATTACAAGCGGAAAGACTGGCGAAGTCCGGCTCACCAAAAAAGATATTTCAATGTCAGGCTACGGCTTCAGTGCGAGCGGTGTCAGCAAGTCATTTTCTTTTATCGATACGGTTTCTGGAGTCATAAAGACAAACGATGAAAAGGGCGGTCAAAAAGATGAAAACAACTAGAATCTTCTTTGGGGTGATTTTCCGGCTCTTTTTTATTTTTTCTCTTATCGCGCCTGTGTTTTCTGAAGAAATAAAATTTCAGGCTGATTCGATGACCGGGGTTTCCGGGAGCAAAACCGATGAAACAAAACTTATGGGAAATGCTTTCGTAAAGACTTCTTCCATGGAAATCAAGGCGGATTCAATAACGCTTGACGGTGAAGATTTCCGTTACATTACGGCAGAGGGAAATGTCGAAGGAAAAAATACTGAGACTAAAATGGATTTTTCTTGCGGAAAACTTCGGTTTGACCGTCAGACAAAGCTTGCTCGGCTCGAAGATTCAGTTCACATGGTTGATTTGGAGAATGAGGTAAGCACGGATGCTCAGATTATCGAGTACAATCAGAGCAAAGAAATTGCCATCATGCAGATTGGGGTCAGCCTAAAGCAAAAAAACAACACCTGTACGGCAGCTTTTGCAATTTACCGCAAAACTGCGCAGATGCTTGAAATGAGTGGAAATCCAAAAATCATTCAGGGAGACGATACTTTTCGTGCTCAGGAAATAATTCTGAATCTAAAATCTCAGGAAATTACGCTTTCAGGTCGGGTTTCGGGAACTGTTACTGATTCAAAAAAAGAAGAAGCCAAGGAAGAGCCTAAAGAAGAGACTAAAAATGAAGAAGAAAATCAGAAGCCTGCAGATGGCCTTGAAGAAAAACCAGAACTTCCATCCGTTACGGAAATTTTGAACAGTGATTCCGAAGAAAAGAAAACTGAAAAGGCAGGAGAATAGTCATGAGTGACGAACCGATTGAAAATGAAGTAATGCAAGAAGAAGATTCTCGTGCGGTTTCAGAAAGTCAAAGCGAAAAATCTGAATCTGGACATACTCTAAGGGTAAGTTCTCTTTACAAAGCGTTCGGAAAAAAGAAGGTCGTGCAGGGTGTTGATTTTGAAATGCACACGGGAGAAGTCCTCGGACTGCTTGGCCCGAACGGTGCGGGCAAAACGACAAGCTTCTATATGATAGTTGGATTTTACAAGCCGACTTCTGGCGAGATTTTTCTTGATAACAAAAGAATCACTCCGTTGCCGATGTTCAAGCGTGCCCAGCTAGGCATTTCATATCTTCCGCAGGAACCGAGTGTTTTTAAAAAACTTACTGTCGAAGAAAATATCTGGTCGATTTTGGAGACTCGGCCGGATTTGACCAGAGCCGAAAAAAAGCAGAAACTTGAAGAATTGATAGAAGAATTCGCAATCGGACGAATCCGAAAGCAGCTGGCGTACACTCTTTCGGGCGGTGAGCGACGCCGCACAGAAATTGCCCGTTCTCTTGCGATTGAGCCAAAATTTTTGCTTCTGGACGAACCTTTTGCAGGAATTGACCCGATTGCCGTAGCCGACATCAAGGGCATGATTAAGCTTCTTGCAAACCGCGGAATCGGAGTCCTTATCACAGACCACAATGTCCGAGATACGCTTGAAATCACAGACCGGGCAATCATAGTAAGCACCGGCCAAATCCTGATTCAAGGCACCAAACAAGAAATCATCGACAGCCCCGAAGCCCGAGAAATCTACCTGGGTGAAGGATTTCATATGTAGCGAGCGACGGCGAAGCCGGCAAAACTCACGAGGTGAGTTTTGAGCGAGTCTCGGAAAAATCTGCGATTTTTCCGCGCAGCGAGCGACTGGGCGAAGCCGGCAAAACTCACGAGGCAAAAAAAGAGCTCCCTAAACAGGAAGCTCTTTCGGTTTATCTGGCGTATTCTACGATTCGGGTTTCGCGAATCATTGTCAGTTTTATGCGGCCCGGATAACGAATATCCGTTTCGATTTGCTTTGCAATCTTTTGTGCAAGCTCTTTGACTTCGCTGTCTGGAATCTTCTCGTTGTTGACGAGAATGCGAAGCTCGCGACCAGCCTGGATTGCATAAGCCTTTTCAACACCGTTGAACTTTTCAGCAGTTTCTTCCAAGTTCTCCAGTCGTTTGACATAGTTATCAACCGTTTCGCGGCGTGCTCCTGGGCGAGCAGCTGAGATTGCATCTGCAATCTGGACGATGACAGCCTCGATTGTGTTTGCCTCGACATCGTTATGATGTGCGGCAATCGCATTGATGACTTTTGGATCTTCACCCATTTTGCGAGCCATTTCAGCACCGACTTCTGCGTGGTTCTGGTCAGAGTCGTTCTCAGCACCTTTACCAATGTCGTGAAGAAGGGCTGCTCGTTTTGCAAGCTCCTTGTTTGCTCCGATTTCGGCTGCAAGCAAAGAAGCGATTTCGGCAACTTCTTTTGAGTGAGTAAGAACATTCTGGCCGTAGCTTGTTCGGAAATACAATCTTCCGAGAGCACGAACTCCGTCCTGACTCATATTGTGGATTCCAAGATCGAAGAGAACCTTTTCGCCCTCTTCATAAATCTTCTGCTGAATCTCACGCGTAACTTTCTGAACGATTTCCTCGATGCGGGCCGGATGAATTCGTCCGTCCGTAACAAGTCGCTCAAGTGACTGCTTTGCAATTTCCTTGCGAACTGGATCAAAACAGCTGATAACTACTGCTTCTGGCGTATCGTCGATGATGATGTCAACGCCTGTGAGTGTTTCAAGTGCCCGGATGTTGCGTCCTTCGCGACCGATGATTCGGCCTTTCATTTCGTCGCCCGGCAATGAAACTGTAGTGACTGTTAAATCACCGGTTGTCTCTGTTGCAATCCTCTGGATTGTTGAAATAAGGATTTCCTGAGCTTTTTTCTCGGCTGAAAGCTGAGCATCCTGCTCAATTTTGTTCAAGAGAGCCTGTGCGTCGTGGCGAGCGTCGTTTTCAAGATTTTTGATAATCAAATCTTTTGCTTCTTGTGCCGAAAGTCCAGAGATTCGCTCTAATTCCTTGCGGTACTGTTCTTCCTGAGTGCGAAGCTGCTCTTCACGCTTTTTCATTGCATTGGCACGATCTGTGAATTCGAGTTCTTTTTTATCAAATTCTTCGGCTCGTTTGTCAATCAGCTCTTCTTTTTTGCTGACACGCGCTTCATATCGCTGGACTTCGGCGCGTCGCTCACGATCTTCCCGTTCCTGCTGTTTTCGTTCACGAATGATTTGATCTTTTGCTTCGAGCAAAATTTCTTTTTTCTGTGCTTCTGCTTCCTTTATTGCATCCTGTCTTAAGCGTTCAGCTTTTTGTTCTGACGCAGATAGTTGAAATCTGGCATAACACCATCGAATAATCCATCCAAGAACGATTCCTGCAACCGGGAGACTGATGAACATAATCAAATTCTTGTCCATTTAGACTTCCCCTAGTTTATGAAATCAATTACTTCTATAATACAACAACAGGGCGGTGTTGTCAAATGAAGAATTCCCTTCACTTTTTCGCTAAAATCTGATTTAATTTAGACCGACAATCAAGTATATGGCAAATTCTTATGAAAAACCTGATTTCTGGTCTCGAAAAGCATTTTCGGAGGGCTATCCGGCTCGTTCCGTGTATAAATTGCAGGAAATTGACCAGAAATTCGGCATGATTAAGAAGAATTACAAGGTCCTTGATTTGGGTGCGGCACCGGGAAGCTGGACAACTTTTTTGCTCCGTGCGATGGAGGGCAGCGGTAAGGTCGTTTCGTGCGATTTGAATCCGCTTTCCAAGAGCGTGAAGGGCGACAATCTTGTCTTCATTCAGGGCGACTTGCAGCAAAAAGAAATTTTTGACCAGATCAAGGCGGAAGGTCCGTTTGACCTCGTGGTTTGTGACGCAGCTCCTCTTACAACAGGAAATCGTGTCGTTGATACAGCCCGTTCCCAGGGGCTTGTAAAAATGGCAATCTGGTATGCGGAGACGATGCTCAAGACTGGTGGTAATTTCGCCGTCAAGATTTTCCAAAATGGGGATCAGCAGGCTTTGCTTAAAAAAATGCGTGAAGTTTTCACGACGGCAAAGGGGTTCAAGCCGCAGGCATGCCGCTCGGAGTCTTTTGAAACATACTTGATTGGGTTGGGTAAAAAGTAATGAAAAAAGTTTTTTGGGGATTCAAGGAAACAATCAAAAAAATGTCCGTCAAAAGTGCGGTTCAGTGTTTTTCCGTCACTTTCGGAGTCTGTGCTCTTGTTTTGACTGGCACTGTCGTCTTTGCGAATCGTGCTGTTGAGCCTGAGAATAATGGTCAGGGTGGTTTTGAAAGCCCGACAATCCCTGTTACGGAAGAAGTTTTGGATGGAATCACCGAAACGCAATATCAGAATGTCGGCGGCGAGGCTCTTCCTGTAACTTTTGAAGACACTTACAACCTTTCATACTTTGCATACCGAGTTCGTTCTGGAGACATGATTGGCCGCATTGCCGAGCAGTTTGACATCACTTCAGATACTATCATTTCTGTAAACAATATCCGAAATTCACGCCTTCTTCAGATTGGCGATTATCTTAAAATTCCTACGATGCCAGGAATCCTTTACAATGTAAAAAAAGACGGTGAGACAATTGAGTCCATCGCCGAGAAATACAAGATTGATGCGACAAAATGTTCCGCAGTAAATCATATCGAGCTTGCTTCGGCAATCACAGCCGGTTCCACGGTTTTCGTTCCGGATGCTGAGCTTGACTGGGTTACTCGTCAGGAAATCAACGGTGACTTGTTCCGAAAGCCAATCCGCGCTCGATGGTACCGCTCTTCAAGATTCGGCTGGCGCGCAAGTCCTTTCACCGGTGTCCGCTCTTATCACTCTGGAGTTGACATGGCTTGTCCTACAGGCACAAATATTTACGCCGCTTTGCCAGGAAGAGTAACTGCAACCGGCTACAACTCAACATACGGAAACTATGTAATCATCGCACATCATTCGGGCTACAAGACGCTTTACGGCCACATGAGCGCAATTCTTTGTCATAAAGGAAATTATGTTACTCAGGACACTAGAATTGGCCGCGTCGGAAGCACTGGTATGAGCACTGGTCCGCATTTGCACTTCACTGTTTTCAAGAACAACAAGCAGGTTGATCCTGAAAAACTCTGGAACTAAAGCCTTTAGTTTTTGGAAGAAAAAGAGATTGAAAGAGGAAAAGAAACCTTTGCAAAAGGTTGCGTTTCCTCTTTTTTGTTTTTATAAATTCTGTTACAATGAATTTCCGTTATGAAAAACGGATTTGATAATGAGAAGTATCTGCGGATACAGTCGGAACACATTAAGGAACGGATTGCCAAGTTCGGCAATAAACTTTATCTGGAATTTGGCGGCAAATTATTTGATGATTACCATGCAAGCCGCGTTCTTCCCGGTTTCCAGCCGGATTCTAAGCTCAAAATGCTCATGCAGCTCGCTGATATGGCAGAAATTGTTATTGCTATCAGTGCGGTTGACATCGAAAAAAACAAGGTTCGCGGAGATTTGGGCATCACTTACGACAAGGATGTTTTGCGATTGCGAGATGAGTTCCAGAATCTTGGTCTCATGGTCGGTTCGGTCGTAATCACACATTTTAAAGGTCAGGAAAGCGCAAAGGCATTCAAGAGCAAGCTCAAAAGAATGGGCATCAACTGCTATTATCACTACATGATTGAAGGCTACCCTCAGAATGTCGCATTGATTGATTCGGACGAAGGCTACGGAAAGAACGATTATGTTGAGACTTCACGCCCGCTCGTCGTTGTCACTGCCCCTGGTCCTGGTAGCGGAAAAATGGCTGTTTGTCTGAGCCAGCTTTATCAGGAACAGAAAAGGGGTATAAAAGCCGGTTACGCAAAATTTGAGACTTTCCCAATCTGGAATCTTCCATTAAAGCACCCGGTTAACCTTGCTTACGAGGCCGCAACTGCTGATTTGAACGATGTCAACATGATTGACCCGTTCCATCTTGAGGCTTACGGTGAGACAACAGTAAATTACAACCGCGACATCGAGATTTTCCCGGTTTTGAACGCGATTTTTGAAGGAATTTACGGCGAGAATCCATACAAATCACCGACTGACATGGGCGTAAACATGGCGGGCTATTGTATTTTTGATGACGAGGCTTGTCGTGAGGCTTCAAACCAGGAAATTATCCGCCGTTATTTCACCGCGCTTGACAATTTAATAGAAGATAAAGGAACTGAAAACGAAGTCAACAAGATTGCCCTTCTCATGAAGCAGGCAAAAATTACTCCAGAAGACCGAAAAGTCGTTATTCCGGCAAATGAGCGCGGGGCTAAGGCAAACGCTCCTGCCGCCGCAATCGAGCTTAGTGACGGAACTATCATCACGAGCGAAACTTCAAGCCTTTTGGGAACTTGTGCGGCTCTCATTTTGAATGCCACCAAGCACTTGGCAGGAATAGATCACAAGGTCAAGCTCATTCCTGCAGAAATGATAGAGCCGATTCAGAACATGAAGGTCAATTATCTCAAAGGCAACAACCCTCGTCTTCACACGGACGAAGTTCTTGTTGCGCTCGCAATGCTTTCAAACACAAGCGAGAACTGTAAAAAAGCAATCGAGCAGCTTCCGAAATTGGACGGCTGCCAGGTTCATACAACGGTCATGCTTTCCGAAGTTGACCGAAAAATCTTCAAGAAACTCGGCGTGAATGTCACGATGGAGCCAATTCTTAAAAAGAGCAGGCGAAAATAGCGATGCAGAACACAATTTTTGTTTTCGGACATAAAAATCCTGATACGGACTCAGTGGTTTCGGCTACGGCTTATGCTGCTTTTAAGCATGGACAAGGATATTCCGAGTACAAGGCTTGCAGGGCTGGAAAATTAAATCCTCAGACTGAGTACATTTACAAAAAATTCGGGATTACTCCGCCGGAATTTATCCCGGACATGAATCCGCGCGTTGCTTTCTACATGAACGACAAGGCTGATGTAATCAATCAGATGACTCCGTTCTGGGAAGCTTCTGCTTTCATGCGCGAAAAGGGCCGCAAAGTCTTTCCTGTAGTTGATGATGAGGGACATTACAAGGCTGTCCTCAATTACAATGCGTTTACGAACAAGATTTTCGACATATTGAATCCTGAGCATCATCTTTCGGTTGTCACGAATGTAAATCTGATGAAGGAGACTCTGCAGGGCAAGGTTTTGTGCAAGGGTGATGAGGCTGATGTCCTCCATACTTACACGATTATTTCCGGTGCTTCAAAATTCGACTCGTTCCGCCAGACTTTGGAGGCTCACAGTAAAAAGGAAAGCATTGTCGTCGTTACAGGCGACCGCGATGATATTCAGAATCTTGCTCTTGACCGCCGGGTGCGGGCTTTGATTTTGAGTGCGGGGCGTGTTCCAAGTGATGAAATTATCGAAAAAGCAAAAAAGAGCGGAACAAGCATTATTGTCAGTAAATATGACACGGCTTCAACCTCAATGCTCGTGCTTTATTCGACCCCAGTGCGCGTTCTTTGTGACCAGACAATCCAGCCGGTTAAGCCGGAAGATTCGATTCAGCAGATTATGCCAAGATTGAAGGGCGTCGCAAGCCAGATTCTGCCTGTCGTTGATGATGACAACAAGGTTATCGGTGTTTTGAGTGAACTTGATGTTCATCGCGAGGCAAAAGTCGGGATCGCCCTTGTTGACCACAACGAAAAAACTCAGGCGGTCGATGGATTTGAGAATTACAAGCTTATGGACATCGTTGATCATCACAGACTTGGTTCCGTGAGCACGAAAACTCCGATTACATTCATCAATTTTCCGCTTGGCTCGACTTCCACGATTATCGCAAGGCTTTTCCGCGAGCAGAGCGTTGAGATTCCGCTTGATGTTGCGAAATTGCTTCTTTGTGGAATTTTGAGCGACACTTTGATTTTGCAGAGTGCGACTACGACCAGCGTTGATGTTGATACCGTCAATTTCCTTTCGGAGATGACAGGGCTAAATTACAAGGAACTTGGTGAGGAAATCATCAAGGCCGGAAGCCGGATTGGTGGTCGTTCTTCCGTTGAAGTCATTAATCAGGATATGAAGGAATACAAAGAGGGCAGCGTTACATTCACCGTGAGCCAGATTGAGGTTGATGGTACCGAAGAGGTTCTTGACCGTAAGGAAGAATTCCTTGAAAATCTGGAGAATGAGCGCAATAAGCATGGGGCGATGTTCGCTTCGCTTTTGGTTACGGACATTTCCACGCTCAGCTCTGTCATGCTTGTGGCAGGGGAAGAGAGGTTCCTGCAGTTCCTCAACCTTCCTAAACAGGATGAGCATGTTTATTTCTTGAAGGATGTGGTCAGCCGAAAAAAGCAGCTGATTCCGATGCTGACGGAAATCCTTGGAAATTTCTCTGCATAAACAAAAAAAAGCTTTCGGTATATAGCCGGAAGCTTTTACTTTTTCTGACGAATTTCACTATTTCTTATAAAAAAATTCTCCTTTTTTGGAAAAAATGAAAAAAAGCGTTTGACAAATTTGTTTTTTTGCTCATATACTGATAATGAAAGTTTTGGAAACGGTTCCAAAAACAATCTTAAAGGAGTAACTATGAAAAGAACTAACAAAATCGTATCAGCTCTTGCTGCTGGTCTTATGATGGCTGGAGCTGCGGCAATGTTTACATCTTGTGGTGAGAAAAAGGGAGCTACAGTCCGCTTCCTCAACTTCAAGCCAGAGGTAACTGAGCAGTACAAGACTCTTGCTGCTGAGTACGAGAAACAGACTGGCGTAAAAGTCATTGTTGAGACTGCCGCAAACAATTCTTACGAGCAGACACTCATGTCAAAAATGGCGACAAAAGAGGCTCCGACTCTCTTCCAGATTAACGGACCAAAAGGCTATGCCCGATGGAAGGATTATTGTGCTGACCTCAAAAATACAGAGCTTTACAATCATTTGAGCGACAAATCAATCGCCGTTACTGTCGGTGACGGAGTTTACGGAATCCCTTACGCAATTGAAGGCTACGGAATCATCTACAACAAGGCTTTGACAGACAAATATTTTGCTCTCGCTGAAAAAGCTACAAAATACAACAGCATGGATGAAATCAACAACTTCGCAAAACTCAAGGAAGTTGTAGCTGACATGCAGAAAAATGCTGAGAAACTCGGTGTAAAAGGCGTTTTCGCTTCAACATCACTCAAAGCTGGTGAGGACTGGCGATGGCAGACACACCTTGCAAACCTTCCTGTTTACTACGAATTCAAAACAAACAACACAGACTTGGCTTCTGACGCAACAAACAAGATCGACTTCTCATTCGGCGATCAGTTCCGAAACATCCTCGACCTTTACCTAGACTATTCTGTAGTTGACCGCAAGACTGTTGGTACAAAAACTGTTGTTGATTCAATGTCTGAGTTCGCTCTTGAGAACTGTATCATGGTTCAGAACGGTAACTGGGCTTGGGGACAGATTGACGGCGTTTCTGGAAACAAAGTTCTTCCAGAGAATGTAAAATATCTTCCTATTTATACAGGTGCTGCCGGTGAGGAATCACAGGGCTTGTGCGTTGGTACAGAAAACTTCTTCTCTATCAACTCAACTGCTTCTGAAGCTGACCAGAAAGCTGCCGCTGATTTCGTTTACTGGATGTTCTCTAGCGACATGGGCAAAAACTATGTTACAAACGAATTCCACTTCATCGCTCCGTTCGACACATTCTCTGAGAGCGAGCGTCCTACTGACCCATTGGCAAAAGAAGTTACTGCATGGACTTCAAAACCTGGAATCAATTCTGTACCGTGGAACTTCACTTTGTTCCCATCACAGAAATTCAAGGACGACTTCGGTGCATCTTTGCTCCGCTACGCTCAGGGCTCAAAAGAGTGGAGCGCAGTTGCTAGCGATGTAGTTGCAAGCTGGGCTAAAGAAAGCGCATCTGCTGAGTAATTCAGTAATAATCAATAATTTAAAAATATAGGAATAATAACAGACGGGAGAAACTTATGAGAAAATCTGCACGATACTTTCCGATTTTCGTTCTCCCGACTCTGCTTGCGTTCACTTTGTTCTTCGTGGTTCCTTTCCTCATGGGAATCGGACTCTCCTTTACGAAGTTCACGACTGTGACAAATGCAAAATGGGTCGGGCTGGGAAATTATATTAAAGCTTTTACTTTTGACAAGGAATTTGTCCATGCACTTGGATTTACATCTTTGTTTACTCTCGTCTCGATGGTGACGGTGAATGTAATTTCCTTTTCGCTGGCACTCATGCTTACAAAAAGCATCCGTGGAACGACATTTTTCCGCTCGGTATTCTTCCTTCCGAACCTTATCGGCGGAATTGTCCTCGGTTACATCTGGAATCTTCTGATTAACGGTGTCCTTGCTCATTTTGGCGTGGATATCACTTTCAAAACTCAGTACGGATTCTGGGGACTGGTTTTGCTCACGAACTGGCAGCTTGTCGGTTACATGATGGTAATTTACATCGCCGGCTTGCAGAATGTTCCTGATGAGCTTTTGGAGGCCGCAGAGATTGACGGTGCTCCGGCTCTTTCAGTCTTGTTCCATGTTAAGATTCCGATTGTAATGCCGTCAATCACAATCTGTACTTTCCTTACTTTGGCGAACACTTTCAAAATGTTTGACCAGAACCTTGCCCTTACGGCGGGAGCACCAGAGAACAGCACGGAAATGCTCGCTCTCAACATTTACAACACATTCTATGGCAGGACGGGCTGGCAGGGAGTCGGTCAGGCAAAGGCCGTAATTTTCTTCCTTATTGTAGCTTTGCTTGCGTTCTTGCAGCTTAAATTGACCGGTAAAAAGGAGATGGAGCAATGAGAAACAGAAAAACTGAAAACACGACAAGCATATTTTTGATTCTGCTTTCGGCAGCTTTCCTTATCCCGATTCTGCTGGTTCTTGTCAATTCTTTCAAGTCAAGGCTTTTTATTTCGAGCAATCCGTTTGCCATTCCGCGCGGAGAAATGTTCGTTGGATTTACGAATTATATTGCAGGCCTTACAAGTTCTGGCTTCTTCCTTGCGTTCTTGCGCTCGGTTTTTATCACTTTGATGTCAGTCGGTCTGATTCTTGTATGCACTTCCATGACATCATGGTTCATCGTCCGCGTAAAAAATAAATTTACTCGCGGTCTTTACTATCTTTTTGCGTTCAGCATGATTGTTCCTTTCCAGATGGTAATGTACACGATGACTTATATCGTAAATATCTTGAATTTCGACAATGTGGTTGGAATCAATTTTGTATATCTTGGATTCGGCGCGGGGCTTTCAGTCTTCATGTTCGCTGGATTCATAAAATCAATTCCCTTGGATATTGAGGAAGCTGCTGAGATTGACGGTTGTTCACCTTTGCAGACATTCTTCCTTGTAATTTTCCCAGTTTTGAAACCGACGGCAATCACTGTCGCGATTCTTAACGCAATGTGGATTTGGAATGACTATCTTCTTCCATATCTTGTTCTCGGTACTGATGATAAAACCGTTCCTGTCGCAATTCAGATTGCAATGCAGGGTGCTTACGGTGCAACGGATTACGGCGGATTCATGGCTATGCTTGTCCTTGCCATAATTCCAATTATCGGCTTCTATTTGTTCGCCCAGCGATATATAATCAGCGGCGTAATTTCAGGAGCTGTAAAGGGGTAATTTTATGACAATCCGGGACATTGCGAGAGAATGTGGAGTAGGGCTTGGAACTGTTTCACGGGTACTTAACGGTCAGCTTGGAGTTAAGGAATCAACCCGTGAGAGGGTTCAGGCTGTTATCGATAAATATGGCTTTGTCGTCAATCAGAATGCGAGGCTTTTAAAAGAACAGGACAGAAAAACAGTCTATATTCTTGTAAAAGGAACCTCAAACATCATGCTTAATTCGATTCTGGAAATCATTCAGAAAAGATTTGAGGGGCTTCCTTACAATACAAGCGTCGTGATTCTTGATGAATATGACAACGAGGCCCAGGAAGCGTGTCGGATTTATTACGAGCAGAAACCACTTGGAATGGTATTTTTGGGCGGAAACCCGGATATATATAAAGAAGATTTTACAAAAGTTCAGATTCCGTGCGTCGTGATTGCAAACCAGGCGCATGAAGTCGAGAACAAAAATCTTTCGAGCGTAAGTACAGATGACACTGAGGCGACTGCTTTCTTGGTCGAGCATCTTATAGAGAATGGTCATACAAAAATCGGCGTGATTGGCGGTGACATGAAAAGTTCTGAGGTAACAAGATGCCGTTATGAGAGTTTCCTTGCCGTCATGAAAAAACATAATCTTCCTTTTGATTTTGACAAAAATTATTCAGTGGCTAAATATTCATTTGAGGGTGGGGCAAAGGCCGCAAAGGAGCTGATGGAAAAATCTCCTGGGCTGACTGCATTTTTTACGATGGCTGATGTCATGGCTATTGGTGCCGTGCGCAGCTTGAATGATATGGGCTATTCCGTTCCGAAAGACATATCCCTGACAGGATTCGACGGAATTCCTTTGGCAGATTATTGCACTCCGAGAATTACGACAATCCGCCAGAAAATGGAGCTTCTTGCTCAGCAGGGAATTTCTGCTTTGCTTGAATGTATTGAATCGCAGGAAAAAAGCACGCATATTCTTCTTCCTTTTGAATTTATCAGGGGAGAAAGCGTGCGAAAAATAAATTAATAAAGTTAAACAAAAAGGATTTAACTATGGCTATTCTTAACAAACGTGCATCTGGAGTTTTGATGCATATTTCGTCATTGCCGGGAAACACCGGGATTGGAACTTTAGGCAAGTCTGCTTTTGATTTTGTTGATTATTTAAGTGAGGCGGGACAGACTTATTGGCAGATTCTTCCGATTTGTCCTACAGGATACGGGGATTCTCCGTATCAAAGCTTCTCGACTTATGCAGGAAATCCATATTTCATCGATTTTGACGAGCTTGTTAAGGACGGCTATTTGAATTATTCGGATTTTGAGCTGATTAGCTGGGGTAGCAATGAAAGTGTAGTCGATTACGGCTTGTTGTACCAGAAGCGAAAAACAGTTTTTAAGATTGTTCAGAAGAATTTTTTCAAGAAGGTTCCGAAAGATTACAATGAATTCTGTGATGAAAATTCATTCTGGCTTGATGACTATGCCGTGTTCATGTCTATAAAGGACAGTTTCGGCGGAGTTGCGCTTTCAAAATGGAACGATGATCTTCGTTTGCGAAAAGCTGAGGCTGTAGATGCTTTTACGGCCAGCCACAAGGAAGAAATTGCGTATTACAAGATGCTCCAGTATTTCTTCTTCAGACAGTGGAATCGTCTTAAAAAATATGCAAATTCAAAAGAAATAAAAATAATCGGAGATTTGCCGATTTATGTTTCTGCTGACAGTGTTGATGTATGGGCTTCACCTGACAATTTCGCGCTTGATTCGGCTCTTCGTCCTGTCGAGGTTGCGGGATGTCCGCCTGATGGATTCTCTGCAACTGGCCAGCTCTGGGGAAATCCTGTTTATAATTGGGAACATCTGAAATCTACAGGCTATGAGTGGTGGAAACGCCGGCTTGAGAAAACTCTTAAGATTTATGATGTTATCCGAATTGATCATTTCCGCGGATTCGAGGCATATTATTGTATTCCTGCTGATGCTGAAACTGCTCAGAATGGTGTCTGGCGGCCAGGTCCTGGAATGGATTTGTTTACTGTCGCAGGCTTACAGGACAAGCCGATTATTGCCGAGGATTTGGGATTTTTGACGGACGGAGTTCGTGAGCTTTTGAAGGCGACCGGCTTCCCTGGAATGAAAGTCCTTGAGTTCGCATTTGATTCTCGTGATGAGAACGATTATCTTCCAAAAAATTACACTGAGAATTCTGTCGTTTACACAGGAACTCATGACAACGACACAATTTTAGGCTGGTCACATACTGCTCCGAACGCGGATGTCGAGAATGCCCTGAAATATTTTGAAATTGACAACAAGAGTGCGCTTGTGCGTGCCATGATGAATGCCGCAATGGAAAGCAAGTCGAACACTTGTATTCTTACCATGCAGGATATTCTCGGAAAAGATTCTGATGCCAGAATGAACATTCCGTCTACTTTGGGCGGCAACTGGCAGTGGCGTGCAACCGAGACCGAGCTTGCCGCAGCAGACTGGAAATGGCTTAAGCAGACAACAGAAGAATATGGTCGTCTGTCAAAGAAATAAGGAAAGTGCTGATTAACCTTTTCGTGATTAATCAGCGTTTTCTGATGCTATTCCTTCCATTTAGTGTATTTTTCACATTCAAGGATTTTTCGTGCATTTTCTACTCGTTCCTGAGTCGGGCTTTCAGCCTTTTCAAGCGGGTAGGCGATGCCCAAATCCTTGTATTTATTGATTGCAAGTCCGTGATAAGGCAAAATCTCCACGCGCTCGACATTGCTTAGCGTGCGGATAAAATCGCGGGTCTGCGTGAGATATTCGTCGTTGTCAGTGATTCCCGGAACAAGAACATGGCGAATCCAGATTGGCTTTTTGATTTCGTCAAGGTAAGCGAACATTTCGCGAACATTTTTGCCTGAGCAGCCGGTGAGTTTTTTGTGCTCTTCTTCGTTGATGTGCTTGATGTCTACGAGCAATGTGTCCGTTACTTCCATGAGATTCTTGAACTTCTCAAACCATTCGCCTTCGCGTTTGAAAGGTCCTCCAGCCGTGTCGATGCAGGTGTTGATTCCGCGCTCTTTTGCCTTTGTGAAAAGCTCAATCAAAAAATCTATCTGAGCAAGCGGCTCTCCGCCAGAAACTGTGATTCCGCCCTTTTTGCCCCAGTAATCCCGGCAGCTCTCCGCTTCGTCCAAAAGCTCGTCTGCGGTGTAAAGCTTGCCGCGAGTCATTTCCCAAGTGTCAGGATTGTGGCAGTAAAGGCATCGGAAAGGACACCCAGAAAAGAAAATAATAAATCGTACTCCAGGTCCGTCAACTGACCCAAAAGATTCCAGCTGATGAATATATCCCTGCAAAGTCATGATTAGCACCTCTGAATTATAAAAACCGAGCATGATTCGTTGTAACAAAATCACGCCTGTCTATAAAAAAGAAAGAAAATCTATAAAAAAAGAGGCGTAGTCGGGGTTCTGACAAAAAGTCGCCCCTACGAGCATAGCTCTTCGGGAGAATCGCTAAAAACTCACCTCGTGAGTTTTTGCCCCGCAAGCGGGGCCGCTCCCTATGAACTTGTTCACCGCGACTTTTATGGCAGGTCCTCGACGGGAGCCCCTTAAATAAAAAATTTGCCGCACGGATGCGGCAGAAAAGCAAAGAGAGAAAGTTCTGTTTGCCTTTAGGTGAACAGAACTTTCTCGTAGGAATAAAAATTACAGGATGTGATTTTTATTCCAGTATTACAACGAAGCGTGGCAAGTACGAGCGATAACATCGTCCTGCTGCTCTTTTGTAAGGTTGATGAAGCGAACTGCATAACCAGAAACGCGTACTGTGAAGTTAGCGTACTCAGGTTTCTCTGGGTGAGCCTGGCAGTCCTTGAGCTTCTCTACGCCGAAGACGTTTACATTCAAGTGGTGTGAGCCGCGTGAGAAGTATCCGTCGAGGACGTTTACGAGGTTGTCAATTCGCTCGTTCTCATCGTGTCCCAAAGCAGACGGGTTGATTGTCTGTGTGTTTGAGATACCGTCGAGAGCGTAGTGATATGGAAGTTTTGCAACAGATTTGAGGGATTTGATAAGGCCCTTTGTCTCTGCGCCGTAAGCTGGGTTAGCTCCTGGAGAGAATGGCTCGTGAGCCTTTCGTCCGTCTGGGAGAGCACCAGTTGCTTTTCCATAAACAACGTTTGAAGTGATTGTGAGGATAGATGTTGTTGGCTCTGCGTTGCGGTATGTCGGATGCTTCTTGATTTTTGTCATGAATGTCTTCAAGAGCCATACAGCGATGTCGTCAGCGCGGTCATCATCCTGGCCGTAGCGTGGGAAGTCTCCGTCAATCTCGAAGTCTTTTGCCAAGCCTTTCTCGTCACGAATTACGCGGACTTTTGCATATTTGATAGCAGAAAGTGAGTCAACAACGTGAGAGAAGCCTGCGATACCAGTTGCGAATGTTCGTTTAACATCTGTATCTTCGAGAGCAAGCTCAGCTGCCTCGTAGTAGTATTTGTCGTGCATGTAGTGAATAGCGTTGAGAGAGTTAACATAGATGTCAGCGAGCCATTCAAGCATTGCGTCATACTTAGCAACAACTTCGTTGTAGTCGAGGTACTCAGAAGTGATTGGTGCATATTCTGGACCAACCTGTGCGTATGGTGTGAGACCGTCGCCCTCGTCTTTTCCGCCGTTGATAGCGTAGAGAAGTGCTTTAGCCAAGTTAGCACGAGCGCCGAAGAACTGCATTTCTTTACCAGTCTGAGTTGCAGAAACACAGCAGCAGATTGAGTAGTCATCACCCCAGATTGGGCGCATAACATCGTCGTTCTCGTACTGGATAGAAGATGTATCGATAGAAATCTTTGCAGCGTATTTGCGGAAAGCTTCTGGCAATCTCTTTGAGTAGAGAACTGTCATGTTTGGCTCTGGGCTTGGGCCCATGTTCTCCAATGTGTGGAGGAAGCGGAAGTCGTTCTTTGTTACCATTGAGCGGCCGTCCTGTCCCAAACCACCAACTTCGAGAGTAGCCCAGATTGGGTCTCCAGAGAAGAGCTGGTTGTAAGACTCGATTCGTGCGAAGCGAACCATGCGGGCCTTCATAACGAGATGGTCGATGAGCTCCTGAGCCTGTGCCTCAGTGATGATTCCAGCCTTCAAGTCGCGCTCGATGTAGATGTCGAGGAATGTTGAAACACGACCGATAGACATAGCTGCACCGTTCTGTGTTTTGATAGCTGCGAGGTAGCCGAAGTAGAGCCACTGAACAGCTTCTTTTGCGTTTGTAGCTGGTTTAGAAATGTCGAATCCGTAGATTTTAGCCATTTCTTTCATGCCGTTGAGAGCCTTGATCTGCTCTGCAACTTCTTCGCGGAGGCGTACAACTTCTTCTGTCATTGTTCCGTCGCCGATGTTAGCGAAGTCAGCCTTTTTCTGCTCGATAAGGAAATCGATACCGTAAAGAGCAACACGGCGGTAGTCACCAACGATACGACCGCGGCCGTATGTATCAGGCAAACCTGTCAAGATGTGAGCTTTGCGTGCTTTGCGAATCTCTGGTGAGTAGATGTCAAATACAGCGTCTGAGTGTGTTTTGTGATACTGTGTGAAGATTTTGTGGAGCTCAGGATTTGGTGTGTAGCCGTACATTTCGCATGACTGCTCTGCCATTTTGATTCCACCGAAAGGCATGAAAGCGCGTTTGAGAGGTTTGTCAGTCTGAAGACCTACGACCTGCTCAAGCTCTTTTCCCTCCGGGCAGATATAGCCTGCACCGTGTGATGTAAGGCCTGTAACGATGTCTGTGTCCATGTCGAGAACGCCAGTTCGTTTTTTGCCGTCTTTGCCGATAGAAACTTTGTCATGCTCTGCTTTCTGAAGCTTCTGAAGCTCTGCGAACAATTTGTTTGTTGCGTCTGTTGGACCAGCCAAAAATTTCTGGTCGCCGTCATACGGTGTGTAGTTTTCCTGGATGAAGTCGCGTACATTTACTTCCTCTTTCCAGAGCCGTCCGTAGAATCCTTTCCAGGCTTCCTGTTCTGCCATAAAAAATCTCCTTAGTGTGTTTATTTGAAATCACTTGGCAAAGATACAGCCTGAAAAGCGCATGGGCACACCGAAACACAAAAGTTCCAGAAGGAAAGAGAAGTGAATGGATGTAACCAAAACTGACTTAAAAGGGCTTGTATTTTCCAAGCAATGTCTTGTTTGTTATAAATAATATAACGGAAATGTTAGACTTAGACAATAGAATTTTGAAAAATAGTGTTTTTATTTTTGATTCAATGTAAAAGTGCACTAGATATAGTGTTATAATAGCTAGAAGTTAAGAGTTAGCAGTTGGGCGCATCCCTTCGGGTCGGGTGTTCCGCACTTCGCTAACGCTCATTCCTGCACTCACTTCGTTCGTTTCGGAACTGCTTCGCAGGTGCTCCATACCCTTGCGCGAAAAAAAACGGCAGGACTGAAATGTACTTCGAATCCTGCTGCGATTATAACTATAGAAATTGCCGCACAGGGATGTGCGGTAAATGTTATGAATCCGAAAATCCAAGGATTGAGCACTTGGATTTTCGTGCTCATTTGGATTTTCGGTTCGATTTATTTTACCTTGCCGTCCTTGTATTTTTCGACAGAAAGGAATTTGCCTTCAGCTCCGATTTTCTTTCCGTCAAGCTGAACGAAGCCGTCCTTTGTGCAAAGTCCCATTTCGGCGAATTTGTCTGCCTTAACGAAGCACATTTCTGCGACATCTTCAGGAACGCACTGTCCTTCCGGCTCCAAGATTGTGCCTGGCTCGAACTGAGGCGCGAAAATCACTTCGCAAGTGTCTTCGGCTGTGTTCGGGTCGCTTGCAGCAAGAAGCATGCCGTTTGAGCGGACTCCGCGGAAGTTAGCCGGCTTGAGGTTGTAAACGAGGACGATGTTCTTTCCGAGAAGTTCTTCCGGTTTGTAGAATTTGACGATAGAGCTTACAATCTGGCGTGGCTCTGCGTCGCCTGTGTTGAGAGTAAGGATGTAAAGGAATTCACCGCCCGGGTGCTGCTCAACCTTTTCGATTTTGCTGACTTTGAGGATTACACGGCGGCTGAATCGCTCTGCCAGTGGAAGCTGGTCGATTTCAGCTGGAGTAAGCTTTTTGCTCGATGCTTTTTTTGCGAGTTTTTCTGCAGAAACGGCATCAACTGTTGAGAGAAGTTTTGTAAGCTTTTCTTTTCCGATGATTCGCATGAAGCTTCCCAAACGCGGGCCCTGGTCTTTTCCGATGAGGGCTGTGTAAAGGGCAAGAAAGAGTTGTTTTGCGTCCAGTCCCAAAGCTGTTGCGACATCGTAAATTGCCTGCTGGCAGTCCTTGTCGGTCTGGAAAGTGTCGATTTTTGGAACGACATCAGAAAGAACTTTTTTGACAGCAGCTACCATGTCTTCGGCGAGCTGTGCACGGCTTCCTTCTGCACGGAGAGAGAAACACATGTCAGGAGCGCAGTCAGGAGCAGATTCATTAATCCAGTACCATGCGCAGGCAGCTCTTTTTCGCAAAGTTTCTTCCTGCTCAGGCTTAACGTCGCCCAAAGACTTGATTACGGCATCAACGTCTCCAGAATATGTCTGGAGCAAAGTTGTGAGCAGGCGGAACGGAACCTGATACGGCATTACTTTTGGCATCTCGCCAATCTGAGAAAGCTCATAAAGACGTTTTTCGCGGAGAAGGAGCTGTTCTCGTTTAGCCGGATCCTTTTCTTTTGGCTCTTCAACGCCCCAGACCAGTCGCTCTGTGCGGTCGTAAGCCTCGTAGATTGTGATTACATCGAGGTCGAAGCTGATTGAGAATTCATGGTCAACTTTGTTTGAAGCGAAGATGTATCGCAAAACTTCCGGCTGATAAACTTCAAGGGCATCAACCAGAGAAATTACCTTTCCTTTTGAAGAAGACATTTTGCCAGGAACGCCCTTGAGCTTAACGAAGTCGTATTTCATTGTGACAGGCGCATCCCAGTTGTAAAGGCGTTTTGAGACGAGTTTTGCAGTGTCGTAGCTTCCGCCCGGAGAAATGTGATCTTTTCCGCCCGGCTCAAAGCAGACTTTTTCTTCGTTCCATCTCATTGGCCAGTCAACGCGCCAGCCCAGCTTGAATTCTTTTGATGTGCGAAGATCGCCCTTTTCGACATGACCACAAGCGTTACACTTGTAAGTGATTCCATATTCGCCATCGTATTCGAGGATTTCTGTCTCGTCTTTGTTGCACTTGCAGCAGAAAGCGGCTACAGGCCAGTAAACGTCACTGTCCTTCATTTTGTGCTCGTCGTCGCGGTATTCGTTGAGACAAGCTTTGATAACGTCCCGCTTCTGCATGGCGATTTTCATGCCCTCTGTGTAGCGGTTTGCACGGTAGCGGCTTGCCTGATACAAAAATTCCGGGTGAATTCCGACTCGTGGAAGCTGAGTCTCAATATCGACCTCATGGTGGCGCGCATAATTTTCGTCGCGGCCAAAAGTGTCCGGAACCATTGTGATTGGGTAGCGGAGGTATTTTTCAAGAATCTCTGGTTTTGGCATATTTCCAGGAACTTTTCGGAATACATCGTAGTCGTCCCATGAATAAATGAAGCGGACGTTTTTTCCGTGGTCGCGCAATGCTCGTACAACCAGATCAACCGTGATAATCTCGCGGAAGTTACCGATATGAACAGTGCCTGAAGGTGTGATTCCCGAAGCACAAGTGTATGAAGGCAAATCGCCCTTCTGTTTGATAATTCGTTCAGCCTGCTGGTCAGCCCAGTGGCATAATTCTTTAGGGTCTCGTGACATAAAGATTCCTTTGATATTCAGATTTTTCAATATTATAGTAAAAAACGGCATCTTAGACAATGAAGGGTAAAAAATGACGATGCCTTATCAAGATAGTAAAAATCTAAAAATTTTTAGTCCTTTTCATCAGCTCATTGTATAAATAAATGTAAGGCAAATACAGCGCGGCTTAAAAAGCCAGACCGTAAAAGGAAAATCTTCAGGGAATCCCACGAGCTGGAAAGCTCCAGATAAGAGTAAAATAATGCAGGAATAATTTAAGCAGGCGTTGCGGGCGGCGTTTGAGCCCGCAGGGTGGGTAGGGCGCAACGAAGTGCGAACGAAGGGCGGTGCTCCGCCCTTTTTTTTGTCCGTAAAAAGCTATACTGATACGAATATGCGTTGAAATGACAAAATTATTGACTTTTTTTTTTTTTTTTATAATGGAACTGTTCATTTCATTAAAAAAAAAGGAGTAGAAAATGAAAAAACTTTTTGCGATCGCAACTGTCGCTTTGGGACTTGCCTTTATGTCATGCTCATCTTACCGACCGGTTTCAGCTGGGGCAGGTAGTGTAGGAGCTAAGCACGGTGAAGCTACTGCTGCAAAACTCTTTGGATTCATTCCTTTGAGCAGCGACAACACAATGCTCAAGGCTGCTCAGAACGGTGGTATCGAGCACATTGCCACTGTTGATCAGAAATATTTCTCATTTCTCGGTCTTTACACATCAGTAACAACAATCGTAACTGGAGACTAATTCATAGAATTCCTCCGTTTAAAAAGATCTGTATGAAGCGGAAAACTGTCCGGTTCGTACAGGTCTTTTTTTTGCGAATTTGCAAATTGTCCGCTTATTTATTATAATAAAGTTAAAATTAAGACTAATTAAAGAGGTTTTTATGAAACGCATTCAAAAAATTCTGTTTTTAACGATTCTGACTATTCTTATGTTTTCTTTTGCCGGCTGCAGAAGAAGTGAGAAAAAGTCTTTTGTCTGCTGGAATGACTGTGAATCCCTAAGTGCTCTGATTGAATTTGTGGAAGATGTCACCAACGAAAAATCGCCTAACTTCATTCCTCAAAAAGACCGGATTGCCACATTTGATATGGACGGAACTTTTTTGGGCGAGTTGTATCCTACATATTTAGAGTACAATATGCTTGAATACCGTGTTCTTGAAGATCCTTCTTACAAAGGAAAGGCTTCTGAAAGCGAACTTGAGGCCGCCAATGCAATCAGGGATTTTGTAAGAAGTGGCAAAAAACTGCCGCCGCATTTTGACATGATTCATGCACATGCCGCTGCAAAAGCCTATTCGGGAATGAGCATTGAAGAATTTGATTCTTACGTCAAAAAATATTGCGAAAAGTCTCCGAACGGCTTTACCGGCATGAACTATTTCCAATCATTTTATAAACCGATGCTGGAAGTCTTTGACTATCTTAAGAGCAAAGGTTTTACTTCGTATGTCGTTACAGGTTCAGACCGCTTTATTGCTCGTGCACTTGTTTCTTCTATTAATATAGAGCCAGAAAATGTTATCGGAATGGATGTTCTTTTAAAATCCAGCAATCAGGGGGACGTAGAAGGCGTAAATTACACTTACACAACTGATGAGCAATTGCTTAGAACAGACACGCTCCTTATCAAAAATCTCAAGACAAATAAGGTCAAACAGATTGCACAGGAAATAGGAAAAGTTCCGGTACTTTCTTTTGGAAACAGTGGCGGGGATGCTGCAATGCACAATTACTGTCTTTCAAATCCAAAATATAAGTCATGTGCTTTCATGCTGATTGCCGATGATGACGAAGAT